>CAMOKN010000044.1 GCA_946617595.1 uncultured Clostridia bacterium | reverse complement strand
TTGATCTAACACCGAAGTTACGCTTAAATTCAAGGTTTCATGATGAAAAAACAAGTATTCTGTACCCCAAAAAGGTAAAATATCACCTTTTTTTGAGTTTAAAAAAGCACTTTTTTAGGATTTCATATTGGATAACGTGTGATAGAATATAAGCAGATACAAAAACGTACTCCGACTCAAAATCGGAAATAATACTTCAATTTAAAATTGCAAATTGAAGTTTTATTGGGTTTACATCTTTAATAACGTGTGATACAATATATACAGAACAAAAAATACATAATCATAATTATCAATTCAATAAAAAACTTAAAAATGTGAAACGACATTAATATTTCGGGACAAGCATTACAGTACATTTTGTTATGATGCAAGTAATGTTTATCTATACAGGTTCTTTGACAATTGAAAAAGCAGGCACAAAAGATCGTAAGCCGAGAGACGCGATGACATTCCTGTTATCGGTGAAATTCTATGTAATGAACTGAATCGGTGATGAGCTGAACGACTGAAACGCTGGTCAAGTAATAAAGGAACGAGCGAGAAGATTTTATTGGTTTACGGTCATAATGATACTTCCGGTGACGGCTGCACCATAGGAATGGGCAGAGGTTGAAATACCTATGCGCGGGAGCGTTTTGCCCGCGGTCTGCTTAGATTAACAGCACATGATACAATGAAATTTCTTTTAAACATATTATAAACATCTACAAAGGAGGAATACTGTGGAAACTACTATCTTTACTGAATATCCCGATATTGTGGGAGTAAAGGAGCTTACCAAAATGCTCGGTATCGGTATGAACAAGGCTTATGAGATCTTGCAGTCCAATCAGATAAAGAATTTCATGATCGGCAACAAGTACCGTATCCTGAAAACATCGGTCATAGATTTTGTTTCGCGCGATACGCGGACAGAATGAACTTTTGCCGGAACGGCAAAAATTTTTCTTAAAATATTGACTGTGGCGCTTTAATGTGGTACAATGAGTATATCACTAAAAATACTGCCTAATGTCGGAAATGGAGGTTATAATGACAGGCAGTTTAACAATCAAACACGACAGATGGGTCATGGTGCTGTACGGAGAATATGCAACGTTCAATCCCGGAAAGCAGAGTGCAGATCCCGAAAAGAAGTCTCAAAAATGGATCTCGACAGGATTACCCGCAACGACAAGAAACCGTGCCGTCGCAAACCGAATGATGTTCGAGACTATCAAGAAATACGAAAGCGAAGAAGCTGCCCGAAAGGCTGAGCTTGCAGACACACCGGCGTTTGCGGCAAGCAGCTTGCTCTTTACCGACTATATCGCAGACTGGCTCCGGCGTAAACAGGGCGAGATACGTCAGATCACGCTTGAGGGGTATGAGGTGTATGCAAACCGTCATATCATACCGTATTTCAAAAGACTGAACCTTACTCTTGGCGAAGTCAGACCGAAGCATATCGCAATGTATTATCAGTACAAGGCGACAGGCGGCAGACTTGACAAGAAAGACGGCGGGCTTGGCAACCGTTCACTGAGAAGTCACGCGCAGCTTATCAAGGCAGTCCTGAATGAAGCGGTGATAATGGAGTACATACCGAGAAATCCCGCACTCAATGTACCGGTTCCCAAAAAGCCGAAGTCAAATACAGCTTCAAAGAATGTCTTTATGACGGCAGAAGAAGCGAACAAAATGCTTGTTCTGCTGCGTGACGAGGAAGTTTATCCGCTTGTATATGTTGCAATAAACTACGCTTTGCGGAAAAGTGAGGTCCTGGGACTTAAATGGAGCGCGATAGACTTTGAGAAAGATACGCTTGAGATAAAGTCAACCGTTGTAAAGCACAGGAGCATCGTGTATCAGGACGATACCAAAACCGAGAACAGTCACAACACCTTCGTACTTATGCCCGATGTCAAGGAGCTGCTTCTCAGGATAAAGGAGCAGAAAGAGAAGTTCCGTGAGGAATACGGCTTGCTCTACACGGAGTCGGATTACGTCTTTACGCATGATGACGGACGGCTGTATCGCCCCGACTGCATAACGCGTTCATTCCAGCGGGCGCTCAAACGGCACGATCTTCCCGAAATGCGGTTCCATGATCTGAGGCACAGTACGGCAAGTATCCTTTTCGATAAGGGCTGGGATATTGAAGCGATAAAGTCATGGCTTCGCCACGCGGACATTGAAACGACGAGCAACATTTATATGCACATCTCCAAAGACCGCAAGAAACTCCTTGCGGGGGATATGGATGGTACGTTCGTATCACCGTTCAACGATGACTCGGCGGACAGTTCTGAAACGATTTCGGAGGAAAGTAATACAGGTGAACTTTTTCATACAGAAAAAGAAAAAGCCGCCGGTTAAAGCGACTTTTCACTGAAATCCCATTAGACGATATTAGACGGATTTCATTAGGCTTGTTAAGCAGTATCTTGCAGAATTGGCTTAACAAAGCCTTTTGGAGTGGTCGAGGTGACGGGACTTGAACCCACGGCCTCTGCGTCCCGAACGCAGCGCTCTACCAAACTGAGCCACACCTCGATAGCTTTACTTCACATCAGCAAAGTAAAGATGCACAATCCCTGCCTGAAAATCGGCTGGT
>CAMOKN010000043.1 GCA_946617595.1 uncultured Clostridia bacterium | reverse complement strand
TTGGTCGTCTTGGTAAGGTGCTTGGTCACCGCGGAATTATGACTAACCCGAAGGCAGGTACTGTTACCCCCGATGTTGCAAAGGCTGTAACAGACGCTAAGGCAGGTAAGATCGAGTACAGACTTGATAAGACAAACATTATCCACTGCCCTATCGGCAAGGCATCTTTCGGTCAGGAAAAGCTTTCCGAAAACCTTGAAGCACTTATGGGAGCTATCGTAAAGGCTAAGCCTGCTGCCGCAAAAGGTCAGTATATAAAGAGCTGTGTTGTTACTTCAACAATGGGCCCCGGCGTTAAGATCAATACCGTTAAGTACGGTGCATAAAAAAATGCTCCTCGCTCAGGCGGGGAGTTTTTTGTATTACCCCACCCTGCTTCTTTCCGAACACTGCGGAATACAGCAGAATAAAGCAGCTGAAGCGAATATCGTTTATACAGTAAAACAAATTTTGTTTTACAGACTATTGACATCTCAATTGAATAGTAGTATAATGTAGAAAAGAAAGAAATGGCATATATCATATAGACATAGTATGTTTTCTGAGGTGGTAAGTATGAATGAAAAAATAAAAAAACTTGTGACGGCTTCGCTGTTTGCAGCTCTTATATGTGTTGCGACACTGCTTATACAGATACCGACAGTTACCAAAGGGTATGTAAATCTCGGAGACTGTTTTGTGCTTATCGCCGGGTGGGTATGCGGAGCGCAATGGGGATTTGCGGCTGCTGGCATAGGCTCTGCGCTGGCTGACCTTATAGCAGGCTATGCGATATACGCGCCGGCATCGCTGATAATAAAGGGCGCAATGGCAGTAATAGCAGTTCTGAGTGCAAAAATAGCAAAAGAAAACGCGATAGCATCGCACATTTTCTCAGCTATATGTGCCGAGTTGTTCATGGCTTTAGGCTATCTTGCTTTTGAATGGGCAATAATTACCGGAAATTTCACGGCATCTGTAATCGGCATACCGGAAAATCTCATACAGGGAGCTGTCGGGGTTCTGGCGTCAGTTGCGCTCATGACAACTCTTGAACGCACAAAAGCCATTAATCTGCTCAGATTCAAATAAAAAAGATCCGATGCATGAAGCATCGGATCTTTTTATATATACAGATTATATACCGCTAAAGCAAGCGAAGCTGCGATGCCGATCAGGACAAAAGGATTTGAGAAAAGCACTGCAAGCTGCTTCTTTCCGCTCATACCAGAGGCACTTCTGAATCTGATAAGCTTAAGGAATATTGCCGCTATCAGCATGACTGCACCTCCGTAGAAAATGATAACAGTCACTTTGCTGAGTACGTCTCCTACCGATGCGAATATTGCATCGGCGGTCTCGCTGCCGAGAGTTTCAGGAAGATATGAGCTTATTCCCACCATAAGATTGTTTGCCACATGACATATTATGGACGGTATGACCGAATCAGAACGTATGGCGATAATTGCAAGGAAAAATCCGAACAGAGACGCATACAGGAACTGATCGAAGTTGAAATGCGCAAGCCCGAATATCAGTGCTGTCATAATTGCAGCAGCAAGATCGCCGTATTTTCTCAGAGGTCTCAGCAGCAGATGACGGTATATGATCTCCTCACAGACCGGTGCTATTATTACGCTGCCGATCTCAAATGCCGTATATTGAAAAGCATTCTGCGGCATAAAATCTGAGAATGCCTGTTGGGTTTCAGGCACCGAAAACAGGTAATTGAGCAGCTCGGATATCCTGCCTGTGATATAGCTCCCTGCAAGTGCAGCCCATATTCCTGCAATAAACAGGATGATCGTCTCTCCGGGGAACCTCCTGTAATCCGACTCGTCATGAAACGACGGAATATCACGCTTCACCGGCATATCCGAACGGAATATGATAACATACATCAAGATAGGCAGCAGGTAGGACGCAATATCATTCATCAGTATGAGAAAAGCGTATTTTATATCGACAGCTCCGTCTCCGAACATCGACTCTATTGCCGAAAAAGCTGAGGGCAATACGACATAGCCGATCAGTCTTCCCACAAACAGACTGTTAAGAATACATATTATGAAAACGGCTCCGTATTTGTATGACAGGCTTCTGAGCCCGCTGACAGAGCTTTCGGAATTGAATATCATCTTTTTACCCCGCAGTTATTCCCATTGCCGGCAGTATGATCCTGCTGAACACTCCGGTAAACGTGTCAATTATCAGCAGCACCGCAATGATCGAAGGAACACTCAGAAGAAGAAGTCCGGCTTTTTTCCCGTTTGATATTTCCGGGCATACCTTCTTTACCTTGTACCTCTTTATCTGCTTTATTTTCATTATTGCCGAGATTATACCCACAATAATAAATATTATAACGCTCACCATGAATATCCCGTACAGTGCGACCCATATCATATCGCTGTCGGGTATCTCTTTGTCGCTGCCATTTAAAATAAATTCCTGCACCCCGTTTGTGGACATGAGCAGTATCATCACAGCGCCTATTGAGTTCATAATGGCGTGTATTATAGTTGTAGGGAATATCGAGCCGGTGGCGTTCGCAATATAGCTCAGTGCGATACCGGCAGCAGCCGTATAGAAGCACTGCTGGAAATTTCCGTGATACAGCCCGAAAAGTACCCCGGCAGTAATGATCGCAAATCCGTTTCCGTACTGCTTCAGCTCGTCCATTATCAGACCTCTGAAAATGAATTCCTCAAAAACCGGCGCGATAACAACAAGCATGAAGCACATGAAAAGAGCTTCGTAGATGCTGACACTGCTCTCCTCAACAACAGTGTTCAGCTTTCTTGTCATATCATTATTTATCGAGATCAGGAACATAACGACGATAGTTATGATATTCACCAGCTGCGCTATGCCATAAACTGCCGGAAAATTTCCGAGTGCGCGGGTATTGCTTTTAGGTATTTTATACAGCGAAGCGATCCCTTTACCGTTTTTGCCGAGCCGTCCGAACATGAACGCACCGATGACAGCAGGCAGTATCTGTAGAAAAAGACCCGAGATCGACAGCTCAGTTATATACATTGCCCCATGTGAGACATTTTCGTGTATCGCGTCATATACCGAGTTTATCACAAATACAGCAAGGTACCGGAGAATAAAGCAGATCATCACGAACAGACCGACTTTCAGAGCCGATCTTTTATATTCCGGTATGGTCTTCTGCGGCTGTATGACCTCGATATTATTTGTTTCGTCTGACATATCTGTCTCCTGAAAGATTATTTGCAGAGCTGAGAACAGAGTGGGATCACACTCCGCTTACACGACCTCATGCTTTCTTTATACGTTTTGAGTTCTTCTCCCAGTGGTCGATGATCTTAGTCTGGGCACGTTCAACAGCAAGGCTGTCCGGAGGAACGCTCTTTGTTATTGTTGAGCCTGCCGCAGTCGTTGCATTTTCACCTATCTCCACGGGGGCGATAAGATTCGTGTTGCAGCCTATGAATGCGTAATCACCGATAGTAGTGCGGTATTTGTTGATGCCGTCATAATTTGCGGTAACACAGCCGCAGCCGAAGTTCACACCCTTGCCGACATCGCTGTCACCAACGTATGTCAGGTGTGCAACTGCGGTATTTACACCGATCTCGGAATTTTTTATCTCCACGAAGTCGCCTATCTTCACTCCCTCATGCAGTATAGTGCCGGGGCGCAGCTG
Organism: uncultured Clostridia bacterium; assembly: GCA_946617595.1. Lineage (GTDB taxonomy): Bacteria > Bacillota > Clostridia > Oscillospirales > Ruminococcaceae > Ruminiclostridium_E. The sequence goes on along the minus strand of CAMOKN010000043.1, from coordinate 5,480 downwards.
AACGAAAGGTCCTGCCTTTACGCGGTCACTGACTCTCGAATCGTATGCCTGAACGTTGTTAAGGATAACGCCGTTTCCTATCTTGCAGTTCTCGATAAGTGAATTCGGACCGATCACGCAGTTTTCGCCTATTATGGTATTCCCTCTGATGATCGTTCCGGGAAGTATTTTTGTATCTCTGCCGACAGTAACATTCTTGCCGATGATAACGCCGTCAGTCGAGACGAACTCCACGCCCTCTTCAAGCAGCTTCCCGATAACCGCCATTTTTGCGATGATATTCAGCTGAAGCAGATCTGCGCGTGTGTTTGCGCCGAGAACTGCTCCCGGGTCGGCAGCCTTGAAAGTTCCGGCTTTTCCGCCGTTATCAAGAATGATCCCGACCGTATCGGTAAGGTAGAACTCACCGCCCGCATTATTGTCCGAAAGCTTCGGGAGCGCCTCTTTCAGCGTCTCCGCCCTGAACCAGTAAACCCCCGAATTGATCTCTGTTATCTGCAATTCTTCAAGTGTGCAGTCCTTTTTCTCGGTAATGCCGCTGAATCTTCCTTCGCTGTCTCTTATTATCCTGCCGTAATCAGCCGGATCCGGAAGTTCGGCAGTCAGGACGGTAACATCGTTTCCGCAGTATGTATGCTCGTTCAGAGCCGCAGCAATTGTATCAGCATTCACAAACGGAGAATCTCCGCATATAACAAGCACGTTGTCGCCCTTTACGAGCATCTCCTCTGCCTGCATCACCGCATGCCCCGTACCCTTGCGTTCGTTCTGCATAAAAGTGCGGAACCCACCTCTTTTCGCAAGATATTCTTTCACAATGTCAGCGCCGCTGCCGACAATCACACCTATATTTTCATCAGAGATACCTGCTCCACTCACGCTGTCAAGCACCCAGCCGATCATCGGCTCTTCAAGCACCTCACACATCACCTTAGGTCTTGCAGATCTCATTCTCTTGCCGTCACCTGCCGCAAGTATTATTGCGCTGTTGCTCATTTCGTGTAGTTCTCCTTTCAGTTTTACCGCCGCCGCGCCCGGAACTTTGCAGAATGCCGCTGAGCGCCATATACGGTAAAATCACAACTATTCCTATTATCGCACATTTTTTCAAAATAATCAATAGGTTTTGTTGATTTTAGTTGATATTTGTGATATACTTTATTATATGACTGGAAAAGGAATGTTATTTATGATAAAAGGATTTGAAAAAAAGCCCGCAGAATTTGCAGCAAATGTCAGAAAAACCGCCGAAACAGGCAGCCTTCGCGATCTCGCCGAAAAAGCACGCGCCCTACAAGACCCCGTAACCGCTTACGCCACAGTTTTCCTCGCAGTAAAAGAAGGACTCGGTCTGACACCTTTCGATTCGCAGATAATAGCCGGAGCATTCCTCGATGACGAAAATATTGCCGAACTCGCAACAGGTGAAGGAAAAACCATAGCCGCTGTGTTTGCGGCATATATGTCCGTTTGCAGAGGTCAGCACGTCCACATACTGACTTTCAATGATTATCTCGCAAAACGTGACCGTGAATGGATGAAGCCGATCTATGACCTGCTCGGAGTGTCCACAGCGTATTTAACCGAAAAGACCCCGCATGACGAGAGAAAACAGGCATACAGGGCAGATGTTCTGTATGCAACGATAAAAGAGTGCGGATTCGATTTTCTGCGTGATTTCCTCGTCTTCTCCCCCGAAGAAGCCGTTGCCGGAAAGTATGAGAGAGCGATAGTAGATGAAGCCGATTCACTGCTGATAGATGAAGCACGCATACCTATGATAGCCGCCGGCGTGATGGACGTAGAAACCGACAGTGAACTGCCCGAAGTGTTTGAATTTGCAAAATCGCTCGGCGAAGGTGATTATGATACCGATGAAGCCGCGTCATCTGCATTCCTGATACGTCCGGGCGAGAAGAAGGCGGAAGAAAGATTCGGGATAGATAATATCTATGATGAGGAGAACAACGAGCTGCTCGTCAGGATAAACGAATCACTTAACGCACTTCACATTCTTACCGAGGATAAGGATTATATCGTCAAGGACGGTCAGATACGCATTATAGACGCGTTTACCGGACGTACCGCCGAGAACAGATGCTTCCCCGGTCTGCTCCAGACCGCTGTTGAGCTGAAACACGGGCTGAAAGTGTCCGAGCGCGGAGTAATAATGGGAAGTGTACCGATACAGTTCTTTATCAGACAGTACGATCTTGTATCGGGAATGACAGGTACAGCGGTCAGCGCAGCGGACGAGTTTTCCGAGCTGTATGGGCTTATAGTGAAGCACGTTGATCCGAATACTCCCTCTCAGCGTGTTGATCTTCCTTTAGCGGTATATTATGATGAAGAAAGCAAGCTTGCCGCAGTTGTAAAAGAGGTAAAAGCAGCAAATGAAAAGCACCAGCCCGTGCTTATCGGAACAGCGGATATCGCGCAGAGCGAAAAGCTTTCCGGGCTGCTTGATAATGCGGGAATAAAGCACAGTGTCCTTAACGCAAAAAACGATGAACTTGAAGCCGGTATAATCAGTAATGCCGGAATGCCGGGCGCTGTTACCGTCTCAACTAATATGGCGGGCAGAGGTGTTGATATAAAACTCGGAGGTGCGGACGAAAAGTTCCGCGAAGAAGCGGTAAAAGCCGGAGGACTGTACACGATAGGGACATTTCTCGCCGAAAGCGCCCGTATAAACGATCAGCTGAGGGGACGTGCCGCAAGACAGGGCGATCCCGGGCAGAGCAGACTTTTCGTATCACTGGACGAGAGGATCATGACGATATATAAGCTGAAAAAGCTTATCCCGTCACATAAATACCCTGAGCCGACAACTGAGGAGATCACCGACAGATCGGTGGTGAAAGAAGTTTCACGAATACAGAAGATATCGCAGGGAAAAACGCTCGACGAACGAGTACGGCTGCTTAAATTCACAATGATATGTGAAAAACACCGTGATCTTGTTTTTTCGACACGGCGGAAGTTCCTCACCAAAGAAAGGGTTCCGGCTATATGGCAGGAGACCTGTCCGGAGCTTTATGACGAAGCCGTGCAGAAATACGGCGAAGAAAAGATCGCACAAAAACAGCTCGAATATATGCTTGCAATGATAAACAGCAACTGGAACAGCTATCTCGAATTTTCGTCATGGCTTCGTGACAGCATACACCTCTCCGCGATAGGCGGTGAGAATCCGGCGGAAGAATACAATATCCGAAGTGAGGAATACTATGACACCATGAACCGCCAGCTAACCGAAGATATGGTCAGCGGACTTGAAGAAATACTCGAAAACGGCATAGACAGCCTGAAAATCCCTAAGCCAAAGCGCATATACACTTATCTGCTTGAAGATACCGGTGACGAGCTGCACAGGCGCACCCTCAGCGAGGTACTGAACGATTCTCTCAGCGATGAAGAATTTGCCGAATATTATACCGACGATGATGAGGAAACCGGCACCGAGCCGGAGAAGACACCGGACACAGAAGATAAGGCTGAGAAGAAAAGCTTTTTCAAGCGCCTGTTCAAAAAATAATCACTATCATCAGAAGCATGTAAAGTTTTTTGGAAAGGGGTCCGGGGGATAACCTTTTGTTCACAAAAGGTTTCCCCCGGTCTCGAGCGGAGCGACCCTCTGCAAGTCTCGAGCGGAGCGACCCTCTGCAAGTCCCGGGCGGAGCGACCTTCTGCAAGTCCCGGGCGGAGCGACCTTCTGCAAAATCCCGAACTCAGAGGCATCGGGAAAAGGAGAACTATATGGATACAATAGCAGCGATAGCTACGCCGCCTGCGGAGGGCGGGATAGCGGTGATACGCATTTCCGGCGCGAATGCACACGGTATTGCGGCGAAAGTGTTCGAGCCGGCGAGCGGTAAAGACATATCTGAAATGCGTGGATATACCGCGTGCTACGGGACAGTCTGCGACGGCGGAAAGCGCCTTGATGACGGGGTGCTGCTGATCTACCGCGCTCCGCACAGTTACACCGGTGAAGATACTGCGGAAATATCCTGCCACGGAGGGATATATATTGCCAGACGAGTGCTTGAGGCCTGTTTCAATGCAGGAGCTGTTCCGGCACAGGCAGGAGAATTTACCAAACGTGCGCTCCTGAACGGAAAAATGTCGCTTACACAGGCGGAGGCGGTCGCGGATCTGATATCTGCGCAGAATGAACAGTTCCTGCTATGCAGCGGCGCGCAGAGGGATGGAGCGCTTTACCGCAGGATCAGGAGCTGCGCTGATGAGCTTCTTTCGATAATCACACTGATACAGGCATGGATAGATTACCCGGACGAAATGGAGGACGAGTTTGACGGCGATCTCGAATCCGGCAAGCTGAAACACATAATTGACGAGCTTGATACACTGCTTGAAAGCTACGGAGAGGGGCAGATACTTCGTAACGGGCTTCCGTGTGCAATAGTCGGGCGTCCGAATGTCGGAAAATCAACGCTCATGAACCTTCTTACCGGCACCGAAAGAAGCATAGTCACCGATATTGAGGGAACCACCCGTGATATCGTCGAAGAAACAGTAATGCTCGGAGGGATCATGCTCCGGCTCGCAGACTGCGCCGGAATACGCGACACGGAAGATATAGCAGAGGGAATAGGCGTTGAGCGTATGCTGAAAAAGCTCGGCGAATCATCGCTTGTATTTGCAGTATTCGATGTGAGCCGACCTCTGTCCGCAGATGATGAACGCCTGATATCGAAGCTTGAAAACAAAAAGGTCATCTGCATAATAAACAAATCCGACCTTGAAGAAAAAGCGGATATCTCTTCTCTTGAAAACAGGTTTGAGAATATCATAAAAATCAGTGCAAAAGACCCGGATTCAAGATCTCTTATCGCAGACGCAGTCAGAAAAGTGTCGGGTATCGGCAGCCTTGATCTCAGCTCCGGTTTTATTTCAAACGAGCGCCAGCGCAAGTGCGCAGCCGAAGCCCGTGATCTTACCGCAGAAGCTTACACAGCGCTCACCTCAGGAGTTACGCTCGATGCAGTAGGAATAATGTGCGAAAACGCACTCGACCGACTTTATGAGCTGTCCGGCGAACAGGTCGGAGAAAATGTTGTGGATCAGGTGTTCAGAAGATTCTGCGTCGGAAAGTGAGAAAGGTCTCCTCTCCCCGGACACCTCTCTGCCCCCCCTCCTGAAAGGCGACTCACCGATGCAGATGAACAAGATGCTGCAAATAAATAAAGGCTATACCGCACGCTCTTTGGGCGGTATTGCCTAAAGTTTTGTGCTTATCTGACGATAATATAAAGGGAACCTCTAAAAACCCATTTGAGAGAAAAATAGCTACTTGCACCGATAGCTGCGTCAAGTCTCCTCACCTTGCGCCAGCAAGCTTTCGGAGACTTTTCTTGCTCTCGGTGCAACTATCTCATTTTCTCTTTTCAAAGCAGTTTTTAGAGGTACCCTATAGGCTATACCGCACAAAAAGCAGCTGAAGCCTTTGCATCAGA
>CAMOKN010000042.1 GCA_946617595.1 uncultured Clostridia bacterium | reverse complement strand
TCTGATGCAAAGGCTTCAGCTGCTTTTTGTGCGGTATAGCCTATAGGGTACCTCTAAAAACTGCTTTGAAAAGAGAAAATGAGATAGTTGCACCGAGAGCAAGAAAAGTCTCCGAAAGCTTGCTGGCGCAAGGTGAGGAGATTTGACGCAGCTATCGGTGCAAGTAGCTATTTTTCTCTCAAATGGGTTTTTAGAGGTTCCCTTAAGGCAATACCGCTCTTCCTTTGTACGGCATTACCTTATCTCCTTAGGATAGACAAGTCCCCAGTCTTTTCTGATGCCGTCCATAATCTTCATCATATATACCGATTCAGCGAGCGGCATCGAATCGCTCTCGGTCTTCCCGTCAGCGATACATTCGAGGCTCTCGGTCACCTCATACTCATAGCCGGTTATCTGTTCAGGGACATCTTCATGCTTTATCAGCACATCATTCGTGTCATATACGTTGATCTCGGAAGGATTATTGATATTTTCAACTACGATGTAGCCCTTATCACCGTAAAAAATTCCTTTTCTGTCGGAGCGTGAAAACATTCCGTGAGTAAGGACTGCGAGCCTTCCGTCCTTATAGCGGACCGTAAGTGTTTCCCTTCCGTCAACGCCTGTTTCTGTCATACAGACCGTTGAATCCACACGGTCTATTTCCTTTCCGAAGTGCATCAGCGCAAAATTGATCCCATACACCCCGACATCGAGAAGTGCGCCTCCAGCAAGTGCAGGATCCGTAAGACGCTTGTTTTGTGATATCACATAAGAGAGATTTGCTGTGAGCATATCGACTTTACCGATGACACCGCTGTTAAGCAGGTCATCTATCATCTTTCTTGACGGCATATATCGCGGCCATATTGCTTCGGTAATGAAAACATTCTTCTCCGCTGCCGCTTCTTTCAGCTTCATTGCCTCTTCGGCATTGACAGTAAAGGATTTCTCGCAGAGAACGGGTTTTCCGGCATTAATGCACAGCAATGCGTTTTCGTAATGCTCGGAATGGGGAGTTGCTATGTAAACAAGATCAACATTCTCATCGTGAACAAGCTCCTCATAGCTTCCATACGCCTTTTTAAATCCGAACTTTTCTGCAAACTGCTGAGCCTTTGTAAGAGTTCTCGATGCTATCGCATAACACTCTGCGTTTTTCATTCCGTTTACCGTAACAGCCATTGAACCTGCTATCGAACCTGCGCCTATTATCCCTATGTTCATATTTACCTCCATTAAAGTTCAGGTATTTCCGAAGACCCGTGTGTCATGCAGGACTGTTGTGACCTCCGGAAAATTATAGCATACAATATTATCAAAGTCAATAGTACAGCGGATCTGCATAAAATATTTTAGCGGGTATTGTAATTTTTTACGGAATATGTTATAATTTCTGTAATACGCTATGTCAGTCCAGTGCTGACAGATGCGGTCTTCCGGCGGAATTTAACGATGCCGGAGCAAATAATCACATCAGGTGAGAGAAATGTTCAGAAGAATAAAAAATTACGCTCTGTATGGTGATACGGACAAAGAAAGCTATAACAGCATCAGAAAAAAGATCGAAGATTCAAACCGGATAACGGCGCTCATATTTGCAGCTGTCGCGGCAGTGCTGATAGGGATTATGCTGATCCTTTCATTCTTTCAGGAAGGGTTCTCAGACTCAAAGCCTGTATATATTTTCGGAATGATCTTTTCGGTGCTGCTGATACTTGTGTCAATAGCATCAAAAAAAGTTCCGTCACTTACATACGTTGCAGTGTATATGGCAATATCGGTTTTCCTTGTGTACGGCATCGCTATTGCGACCCTCACACGCCCCGAGGAACAGACCGTTACATTCATGGTCATGCTGATATTTGTACCGCTGATCTTTGTTGACAGACCAGTCAGAATGGCGATAGTTCTGGTATTCTACATAGCGGCATTCATAATCATGGCTGTAAAGACAAAGATCGATCCCGTACTTTCGGTGGATATCACTGACGCGGTCATATTCGGTATGCTTGCGATAGTTGCCGAGACTGTGGTTTACAGAGCGAAGATAAGAGGCTATGTGCTTGAAGACAGACTGCATATTATGAGTGAGACAGATCAGCTTACCGGACTGAACAACCGCAACTGCTACGAGATGAGACTTGAATCATACCCTGCTGTATATAAACATTCGATAAGCTGCATTTATGTTGATGTAAACGGGCTGCATGAGCTTAACAACGCCAATGGACATATTGCCGGAGACGAGATGCTCCAGTACATCGCAGACTGCGTGAAACGGCAGTTCGGAAGCAAGGACACCTACCGCATCGGCGGAGACGAGTATGTTGCGTTTTCGCTGGACCTTCCGCCGGAAGAGGTCGAAAATAAAATTTCGGTACTGCGTGAACAGGTCGCAGAACGCGGATATCATGCCGCCATCGGGTTTGAATTCTGCAATGAAAAGAATGTAAATATCAACAATCTGATAGTTATGGCAGAATCAAGAATGTACAGGGATAAATCCGAATACTACAAGCAGCATGATCGCAGAGCACGCTGAAACAGAAAACCTCTGATAACCGTTCATAACGGCTGTCAGAGGTTTAGTTTTTAGAGGGACCCTTTATTTATTGGCTGCAAAAGTGCAAGGAAAATTTTTATATTTTAGGATTCTCCTTGCACTTTTGTTCGTCCGAAGGACGAAATGAGCTTGACATCAAGGAATGTGTCCGTTGTGTAAATGCACCGCAGGCGCATTTACACAACATCTGAAAATCTGTTTTGCAGATTTTCAGCCAATAACTGCCAAAAGGCAGTTATTGA
>CAMOKN010000041.1 GCA_946617595.1 uncultured Clostridia bacterium | reverse complement strand
TTCTTCGACTTGCTGCTTGAACTGAACTTGATGTCATTTGCTTTGACTTCAACTGTCGGAACTTCATTCTTCTCTATTGTGAATGTCTTTGTAACAATGCCTTTGAAGTTGCCCTTACCTTTGATGTCAATTTTTCCTGTGCCGCCGATAGTCTTATTGTCTTTGCACGATACTGTGTAATCCTTGCCCTCGGTGAGGTTAATGCCGTTTACAACAACTGCCACACGCGGCTTTGCTCCGCCTGCTGAATAAGGAGCTGTTTCAGAAATTTTCACATTCTCTTCGTTGATCACAACAGTTGTGATCTTGAATGTGATATTCTTTGTTCCGGTGAATCTTCCGATACCGGTAATTATAAGCTTTGCGCTTCCTGCCCTGGTATTGTTCTTGTAGGATACTGTGTAATCCTTGTTCTCGATAAGTACTTCATTGCCGTTTGTGAGCTTGTAGCCGCTCAGAGTCATTCCGTCTTCTGCGCTCGGATCAAACGGAATTTCGGGTTTATCTGCGATTCCGGTCAGCACTGCATTTCTTATCGGAGAAGCCTTGACATTGAACGAAACAACAACCTTACCGATCAGAGTCGTGCCGTTACCAACTATTGTTGCGGTAGCTTTTCCGGCTGCCTTGTTGTTTGAGTATGTAACTGTGTAATCCTGACCTTCGATGTATGTCGTTTTCTTGATGGTAACGCTGAACTTCGGAGTTACGCCTGTTTCTGTCGTATAGTCGCCGAGAAGCACCGACGAGTCCTTTGCAATACTGATCTTCGCATCTTTCAGAAGCGCAGCCTCGGTTGTTCCGATAATAACGTGAATTATGCGCTTTCCTGTGAAGTTCTTGTCCTTCGGAGTTATCAGAATGTCATAGCTCTTTGTAAAGTCAGTAGTTACTGTTTCCGTGCCAGCCTCGCAATACTGGTATTTGAACTTTGTGAACTTGGCACCGTTCCAGTAAACCTCAGGCTTTACCTTCTGAGCCTTGCCGGTATCTGCAAGAGTGATGTCCGCTGCTTCAAAATCATCGGAAGACAGATCAGCCTGCTTGATAACAAATGTATCTGTTGCTGTTCCCTTGTAGTTGCCCTTGCCGGTAACTGTGATCTTTGCAATACCTGCGTTCGTGTTGTTTGCGTATTTAACTGTGTAATCAGTCTTTTCAACGAGGAGCTTTCCGCCGCTGTAAACCTCGAACGAAGGCTTGATAGCTTCGCCGGTATAGATCTGGTCGGTGAGTCCCTTGATTACAAGTTCTTTGCTTGTGATTACGCCCTTTGCTGTAACATCAATAGTGAGTGTGTAATCAGCATAGTTCGGGCTTTCAAATGTAACTACGATAGTACCCTGTGCGCCGTCGTCCATTTCGGATTCTGCGTTGTACAGAAGCATTCCGTCCTCGACGCCTGTAACCTTGATGCTGATGCCTTCAACTTCGCTGCTCTTGTACTTAGCGCCTTCGCCTAAATACTTTGAAACGTCGATCTTGCCGTTCTCGATCTTCTGATTTGTGATATCCGCAATGAATCCAACGTTTGTGGAAGGAGCCTTTGCGATATATGACGTTGCGGTGTACTCGTCCGAATCACTGTGTTCTTCGTCACCGAATGCCTTGAACCATACAAGGTATTCTCCGGCATTCTTGCCTGTGGGAACATCTTCACTGAAAAGTTCGTCTGCTATTTCTTCACTGAATTGTTCGTCTGCTATTTCTACGGATATAGTATCAGAAACTGCAAATTTCAGCACATAGCCGTCGGGAAGTGCGGTTGTCGGCATGATAACAAGTTCATGTTCGATGCCGTCGTAAACCAAATCTTTTATCGGCTTAACTTCGGACATTACCTTAATGATAACGAGCTTGTCTTCTGCATCGGTAAGCTTTTTCAGAATTTCATCATCAACACGCGCCTGCTGTTCGGGAGTAAGTTTTTCATACGCTTCTCTTGCAGCCGCGATATCTTCTGCATCGGCTTCTTCAACATTGGCAAAGTCGGGCAGTTCATTGATGATCTCGATTACTTCTGCTGCTGCGAGTGCGTCTTCTGCATCTGTCAGCTTTTTCAGAGTGTCATCATCTATCTTTTCCTTGTCTTCGTCGGAAAGTGCATCATACGCTGCTCTTGCGGCTTCGATATCTTCCTTGTCAGCTGTTGTAACTTCGTCTGCATCGGGGAGACTGTTGATCCTGTTTATTACAGCTCCTTCGTTAGTGATAACAAGCGTTATCGTCAGCTCATAAGTATCCTCAAGCGTGCTTATCTTTGCTTCTTCGCTTGCCGGAGAAGCGTTATTGTCATCGTCAGCCTTTTTGCGCTGCCAGAACGTGTATTCCGTTCCGGGTGTAAGTCCGGTGAATATCGGGCTTTCCTGCCACGTTTCGAAGTCCATGCTGTATTCACAGCCGTCAACTGTTTTAAGCGTAATGCTGTTCTTTGTCACTTCCGACTTTTCGGGAGCTTCCGGAGCTTCGGGAGTTGCCTTTATTTTCAGCGAGATAGTCATTGTTCCGGTTTTTTCGGCGCTTCCGTCACCGGTGATCGTGGTCGTATTTCCTTCCGCAAAAGCGGGGAAAGTCCCGAACATCGTTGAAGCAAGAGAAAATGCCGTGAACAAAGACAGAATTTTTTGTTTCTTCATATTCATACCTCTTGTTAATTTACTTTGATTGTTAGTTGTATTTCCGCTCCGTTGAGCGGGGTCTTGTCGTTTAGTGTAAAGCAGTCGTAATGCAGTACCGCGTCATATTCGCCCTTGTCGAGAGCGTGGGAAAGAGTGAGATTTTTCACTGCATATCCCGGCTCGATATAGTCGCTTGTCCAGAGCGTTTCGCTGTTTATGATAAGCGACAGGACGAAATAACAATTGTTTGTCTGCGGGTTTTTTAGGTTCACGGTCTGTGACTGCGAACCTGCCTTGAATGAAAGGCTTTCGTAGCCCGGAATGTCGATACTGTCGCTGTCTGAGGGCGCAGCCGCCGCAAAGCGTTCTACTTTGTCGCCGGTGCTGCCCGAACAGCCGCAGAGCATACACACGCACAGCATTACTGCGAGAAAAGCCGCAAGGATATTCGATTTTCGGTTCATAGGCTCATGACCTTTCTGTATTATCGCTGCTGCTCATAGCTCACGCACGGCGAGCTAATTAGTTCTTCGTCAGCTGGCTGGTGATGTTCGTGCCATTCAGCGTGACAGAAGTGAGACCATAATAGCTCGGATCGGTTCTTGTTATGATTTCCTGTGTGTATGTGTCGTTCGTTGTATTAAATGTCCACACTAAATCCTCCTGACCCCAATTATACATACCAACTCTGATAATGATATTGTCATCGTTCTTCTCTACCTTGTACAAGGCATTTCTACTACGCCCCCAGTCCGAGCCGCCTGTGCTGACGGTAAACGTGCCGGACGAAGCATTGTAAACACCCTGAACATAGTCGCCACTGTCTCTCATGCGCCACTTGAAGTTCACTTTGATTGTTGCCCCGTCAACCAGTGCGCCGGAAAGTATGGTTGCAGGAGCCTCATCTTCAATTGTAAAGACTATTTTAGTTGCATAAAAATATTCTCCAAAATTCACGGTATTGGCTTTACCTGTCCAAACATTACTGCTCCAACCATTTCCATTATTTACACTACCTTCACTTGTGGTTATCTCAATCTTTGTAATGTTTCCGGATGCAACTGAAAACTGGAATGAGTTTCCACCGTCCACACCGCTAAAATAATTATGTGTACCATCTATCATTCCGTTTATAGCTTTTACTGTAACTCCATCTTTTGATTTACTTTGTCCATCATATATTATACCTATAGAGCTCATATCGTCCCATGTTACGGTCTTAATGGTGACAGGAGCCGCACCTTCCACCTTCGCTGTGAAGGTCACGGTGTCGGTGTATGTTCCTGCGGGTTTGGTGCTGTAATCATCAACGATGATGCCAATATCTTTCTTTGTAGCTGTGTCAGAAAGCTCAGTGAACTCCCAAGAGGTGGTAGCCTCCGTGTCTGTGGAAGCGGTTGCCAGCATATAGCCGATCTTCTGCGTGTTGTCGCTCTGATTTACAAGAGCAAACTCATCGCCGGAGCTTGCGGTCACGGTCAGCTTCTTGCCGTCTGCAAGCGAACCTGTTGCCGAGATGATGCCTATTCTGTTCCAACTGCTGTTTGATACGGTAAGCTCTGAGGGGATAGAGAGTGTGTATGTGCTTTCCGCCACCGGTTCATCACTTGGCGGTTCTGCACTTGCCGATGCGCTCATTCCGAAGCAGGAAGCTATCATGCTTACCGACAGAGCGAAACCTAAGATCTTCTTTTTTGTCTGTTTCATTTCTGATATCCTTTCCGTTTGATTTTTTCCCGTTTTCGGGTAATAGGCTAATAAATTTTCTGCCGCCTTGTTTTATGCTCGCTTTGGAAGAATTACTGACTCGTCCGGGCGTGTGAGTGTTATACTCAATCCGCCAGCTCGATCGTAAAGGTTATACTTAATATGCGGCTCCTACCATCAATTGTTCCACTGAACGATACGCTCGAGGAACTGCCTGTCCAGACTCCACTGGTTGAACTGGACGTCCAGCCTGTGCCGGCAAGTCCGCTTATGTCAGAGGCAGACACTTGAATCTTAGTGAAGTTTCCGAGTGTGGTGCTGAAAGAGCCAGGACCCGTGATCTTTTTATGTGACGAATCAATCTCCTCCGCCGAAATTGTTACGCCGTCTTTGGTGAAAGACGTACCGCTGACTAAATCGGTTTTACTAATGGTCATGGTTCTGGTGGCGGGTGTCACGGTGACTGCGCAGGTGGCTGTCACGTCGCTGCCGCCGTTTGCTGTGGCGGTGATGTTTGCGGTACCTGCGGCAACTGCCGTTACCTTGCCGTCTGCATCTACGGTGGCTACACTCTCCTTATCGCTGCTCCATGTAACGGTCTTGTCGGTAGCGTCATCGGGTGTTACAGCGGTAACGCTGAGTATTTCGTAAGAGCCATTAACAATGGACGTCGAGGTCTTGTTGAGAGTAATGCCGGTGACGGGGACGCTTGCACCCACAGGCTCAATATAGAAAGCAATCGTTGACACTCCATAAATGGAACTCTGGAAGCTCGTCTCCGAACTGCTGCCTGTCCATGTAACCTTATAAATATTTTCCCAATAATCCGGCATTAAATCAGGATCTGGCTGATAGCGGTCTATTACTTCAGATGTAGCGCCGTTCCAACCTCCGGTATAATATGTGCAGATAATTTCTATCTTGGTAAATTTCATTCCACTGGGAGCCGTAAAAGTATTGGTACCTCTATCATAAAAACAATTAGCAGTATGCGCATTAGCAGAAGTAAGCGTAATTCCGTCTTTGCTGACATTTACACTTCCACTAAAATCATCACCAGTCCAGATCACTGTCCGTGGCTGAGCCTGAATATCTTCCACCTTCGCCGTAAATGTAACTATATCTGAATAATCACCGGCAGGCATTCCGCTGTAATCATCAACGATTATGCCCATAGGCTGAGTATCGGCGGTGCTTGAAAGTTCGGTGAACTCCCAGGAGGTGACTGCTTCTGTGTCCTCTGATGTGGTTGCAAGCATATAACCGACTGTCTCGTTACCGTCCTGCTGTTTGAGCGCCCAGTTATTTGCAGATGCTGCCGAGACTGTAAGTTTCTTTCCGTCTGCAAGTGAGCCTGTTGCCGAGATGCCGTCGGTAGCGTTCCAGCCGCTGTTTTCTACGGTAAGCGCTGAGGGGATAGTGATCGTGTAGCTGCTCTCTGCGTCGGGCTCGGGTTCCAGTTCGGCGGAACCTGCATTTACTACCCAATAATCACCGACTTTTGTTGCAGTATTTTCTCCGGTCAAAAGATCTGACGGGTCAAAGCTGAAACTACCGCCGGTAATATTCAAATCGCCGCTGGATTCTTCAAACTCTCCGATGATCGTACCGCCGCTGATAGTGACCGCGCCACCGTCAGGCCAAATGGAATATCCGGCACTACTGATCGTTCCTCCGGTCATCGTAAACTGACGATTATTGACATCTATTCCGTCGTTATCAGGCTCTGTAAACTCCAATGTACCGCTTTCTAATGTCAACGATCCATTCGTACAAAGTAATATCGCATAAGAAGATGCGGGAATGATTATTTTACCTCCGCCCTGTCCGTCTCTTATAATTAGCGAACTACATAAATTCCAAGAACGATTATCTCCTTGACCGGTTATCACATGCCCATTCAGATCTAAGGTCATTGATTTATAAAAACCTAAGTCCTCGTTAAGCGTGAGTGTAAAATCGGCTGTAAGCTTCACTGAACCGCCATTTTCTACGGCTGTTAAAAACTCCTCGGCGGTAGCGACCTCTGTAACATTAACCGCGCTCGACTCTACGGTGAACCCTCTGAACAGCCCTCCGCCGAACTGTGCAGGCAATCCGCTCGCTACTAAAGCTAACGCGAGGATCCCTGCGATCGTTTTTCTGAATTTTTTCATTTCTGATATCCTTTCCGTTTGATTTTTTCCCCGTGTTTACGGGATCTTCCAATGACTTACAATATATAGGCTAAATATAAATACTTCTGCCTATACATCTTGTTCATTATAGCATATTTTGGCAGAGATGTAAAGTGGTTTGTGATATTTTTGTAATAATCACGATATTAAGAGGGGTGAGTTGTGCAATTTGCATAATTTCATGCCAGAGAACAGCGCAGGCTTTTTTGCATTAAATAACCGTGATGTACTTTGCAGGAGGCAAAGAGGCTTTTTCCAACCTTGTATTGACAAGAGCGGGAAACTGTTGTATAATACTTACAGCAACAGAGCAATGTGTGTTTGCTCTCGGAGCAGACTAAGTAGTTAAGAAATAACCACCAACCCGTCGAAAGCTTGGTGGTTATCTCTTTTTATTTACGGCTTTTGAACCGGTCAAAAAATTCCCTATGCGGCAATTGTCCACATAGGGAATTTTGATCTATGACCTGTTAAAAACGTTCAGGCATATTGCGAACTATAGTTCTTACTTATTTTTTTGTGCAATTTACAAGATCTGCTTTTTCCTCAGTTAATTCAAACTTTCCGACCGCAAGCTTCCATGCAACAGGATCGCCGGTCTTTTTGTTCACTGAGGAAATCGTGATATTGCGGAACGTGGTATTTCCGGTAAGGGAAACGCTTGTTCCGATGAATGTGAGCTTATGACCATTGCCGTTAAGTGTAAAGCTCTTGAACTTGCCCTTTGCCGGCAATTTGAACGCTGCACCGATGTTGACATCTGCAAGAAGCGTGATCGTGTAATCAGTATCTTTATCTGTCATTGCCGCAATTGCGTCATTCCAGAATGCATACTTCGTGCCGTTTACATCAATAGCAAACGCTTTCAGATACGCATTTCCGCCGTTTGTGAGCAGATCGTATTTGAGGGTTCCTGCATTTGTGGGAGCTATTCCCGAAACATCGAACTTGCCGGAAAGATCGAGCTTTGTCTTGAAAATTATCTTATCTTCAAGCGATTTTTCGGAAACAAGCTTGATCTTGTCACCTGCAACAGCTCCGTTAAGCGTGAATGATTTGTAAGCATCGGCAAGTGTGATCTTTGCCCCGTTTACGCCTGTGAGAGATGTCTTTACAGTCGCAGTTGCACCGGTTCCGATAGTGAGGTTAGCGGATTTTCCGAGTGTAAGATTTGTCGCGGTAAGTGTCTTTTCGATCTCAACAGCTGCATTTATCGTGATAGCTTTGAATCCCGAAAGTGTATTGATTCTGGAACACTTTCCGAGCGTCAGATCATTTCCGGAA
>CAMOKN010000040.1 GCA_946617595.1 uncultured Clostridia bacterium | reverse complement strand
TTCCGTCATCTTGCACAGAAATTCCTTGACTTGCGCCAGCAAGCCTGCGTCATTTCTGTACAATCTGACGAAATCTCTGACAGCGCAATCTCCGCACGCTCTTTGTGCGGTATAGCCTTAATTTTTGCGTCGAAAGAAGAATAAAGTACCCTATCCAGAACAATAAAAAGTACAGTACAGGTGTTGAAAGGAACGCCGTGAACCATTTCAGCACACTTTTTTCTCATTTGTGAGTATCTTTCCGTAAGTTATCCCTGCTGCTGTGAGAAACCCGAACGGTATCACTATCAGTACGAAAATGCCTGCCTTCGGGGTCTGGGGCGGAAACAGGGTGAATATCACATACCCTATGGTCACTATTACAGCAGCTAATGCCGTGAAGACAGCCTGCCCCTTCACAAGCGGCGTTATGTCGGTTTTCAGAAAAAGCACGGATATCGGCGGGAACAGCGCCATGACCGCATAGAACATACCGACAGGGATCGATAAGTGTGAGTTTGCAAACCACGAAATAATGCCCACAAACAGCATAGCCAATGCACATATTACCGGGAATATCAGCGACAGGATCAGATCCTTCGTCTTCATTACCTTCTGAACCTCTTTATGCCGTCAGCTATTCCTTCCGCAAGTGCCTCGATATCGCTTTCTTCCGTGAACGGTGAGAAGCTCACTCTCACCGCGCAGTCCGCGTCCTTGTCCGACACTCCGAACTGAGCAAGAACACCGCTGGTCTTGCCCTTTGAGCAGGCTGAGCCGCTTGACACATAAATTTCCCGTTCTTCAAGAAAGTGCAGCATTATCTCGCTGCGCACACCGCGGACAGAAAAGTTCAGAATGTTCTTTGAATTCCCGTAACTGTTTATTACCACGCCGTCAAACTGTGTCAGCATTCCGGCGAGCTTTTCGTTCAGCTCACCGTACTTACGGGTGCAGTCGGGATAACTGCGCACCGCTTCGGCAAATCCGGCGATAAGATCGACAGGCTCGGTGCCAGAACGCAGATTTTTCTGCTGACCGCCGCCGTAAACCAGCGGCTCGAACCGTACTCCCTTCGCGCAGTAAAGCGCACCTATGCCCTTAGGTCCGTGTATCTTATGAGCGGAAAGGCTCACAAGGTCGGCTTTCAGCAGCTTTGCAGGCTGCTTGCAGAAGCCCTGCACAGCGTCACAGTGAACTATGGTTTTCGGGTTCTTGCGCTTTACAGCCGTATATATCTTTGAAAGGTCGGCAATAAATCCCGTCTCGTTATTCACCCACATTACGCTTACCAGCAGGGTGCTGTCGTCAACGGCATCTATGATGCGCTGCTCAAAATCCTGCGGCTCGTCCCTTCCCGGAGGTGAGACGCGCACTGTCTCATACCCCGCTTCTTCAAGCTTTCTGAGCGGATTTTCAACGCTCGGATGCTCAAAAGACGTGGTAACTATGCGCTTTCCGTTGTGCCTGTAGGCTTTTGGAACACCCGAAAGTACCGTATTGCTGCTTTCGGTCGCGCCCGATGTGAATATTATATCCCCGTCGAGGGAAAGCTTGTCGAGTATCGCCTTTTTGGCGTCTTTAAGGATCAATTCGGCATTTACTCCCATTCTGTGCAGGGACGACGCATTGCCGAAATTTGATGCCATGTTGTCCGAGACAGCCTTAATCACGCTGTCGAACGGGCGTGTTGTTGCTGAATTGTCGAGATAGATCATTTGCAGCTCCGGTTCGGATAATGATTTTAAGGAACCGCTGATTAAATCTGTAGCACAATCGACATACGGTCTTTAATCATCGTTTCCTTAAAGGCTATCCTGCAATTTGTGCGTATAGCCTTAGTTATTATACCATATTTTTGCAGAAAATTAAATAGAATATTACCCGACGTTTTGCACAAAAATAACCTTGATAAAGAGCAGATTACTGACAATCGGCTCATATCCCATAATTCCACGAAAGGACGATAAAAATGTCAAACGTAACAATGTCAAAACGCGCATTTGCGAGAATAATAACATTTTCGCTCGCGATAATAATCACACTATCCGTTTTTGCGATAAACGGCAGCAGCCGAGCCGCAAAAGCCGAGAGAGCAGTCGAAAACAGCTATATGCACGCAGTCGAGGAGCTTTCGCTGAATCTTGACAACATAAAAAACAACCTTCAGAAAGGTATGTACACCAACAGCATCTCAATGCTGTCCGACCTTTCCGAAAAGCTCAGCAGTGATGCCGCCACCGCAAAAAGCTCGCTTGCAAGCCTGCCGGTAGATGAGCTCGACCTGACCGATGCTTACAGGTTTCTCTCGCAGGTGGGCAACTACTCGAAATCTCTTGCCGACAAATGCGCAAAGGGCGGCTCTCTGACCGAGGAAGAGCGCTCGAACATCACAAAGCTGTACGCCTATGCTCAGGAACTGAGCGGAAATATGTGGAAGATCGAGCAGCGTATCGGAAGCGGTGAACTCTCGCTTTCAGACGCAGAATACGCTTCCGCAAAGCTTGACAGCACCGGTGCTCCCGCAACAGTCACCGACGGTTTCACCGATTTTGCGGTAAGCGACAACAGCTACCCGACTCTGATATATGACGGACCTTACTCAGATCATATAATGGAGAAGGAACCGTTGATGCTCAAAAATATGAAAAAGGTCGATCTTTCTGAGGCAACACGGCTTGCCAAGAAGCTTTCAGGCGGTATTGAGCCCGACCTTCTCACCGAGGAAGACGGAAAGATGCCATCTTATGTCTTCTCAGCAGGAAGCCGCACCATTGCCGTGACAAAAGCAGGAGGATATTATTCCTATATGCTGTCATCAAGAGATGTGAACAGGCAGAACATCACCTCAAAAGAAGCCATGTCCCGGGCGGAGGAATTACTCTCCGATCTCGATATAAACAGCATCGAGGATTCGTATTATGAAATAAGAAACGGTATCTGCATCATAAACTTTGCTGCTGTGCAGAACGGCGTTACCCTCTATACCGATCTGATAAAAGTGGGAGTCGCACTCGACAACGGCGAGATATTGTCATTTGATATGAGAGGGTATCTTACAAATCACGTCATACGCAGTCTTCCGGAACCCAAGATATCCGGCGAACACGCAATGACACTCGTTTCCGGCAACCTTGACCCTGTTTCTTACCGTCTCTGCGTTATCCCCTCTTCGGGACAGAACGAGATCTTCTGCTATGAAGTGCGCTGCACGGGCAAGGACGGAGAAAATATCCTCGTATATCTCAACGCCGAAACAGGCAGAGAAGAACAAATACTGATTCTCAAGATCGGCAGCGGCGGAGTGCTCACTGTGTAAACAGATCGCAAAGATGCCGCTTGAGATTGAGTCGCTTCGCTTGAGAGCAGGGCGCCGCCCTGCACCCGCTTCTTTTCGAACGCGAAAAGAAGCAAAAGCGACATGCTTCGCGCTATAGATAACAAGTATCTGCGTTATAGCAAACTAAGGCACAGAGCAATTGAAAAGCTCTGTGCTTTCTTTGCGCGAAGAATCTTTTCAAGTTCCGTTTTAACGGGATTCGCCTTTGCTCCTTTCGGCGTTCCGAAAGGAGCGGGGACGGGG
>CAMOKN010000039.1 GCA_946617595.1 uncultured Clostridia bacterium | reverse complement strand
TGGATATTATCGGATAAGTAATGTTTCCTCAATAACTGCCAAAAGGCGGTTATTGACTGAAAATCTGCAAAACAGATTTTCAGATGCTTTGTACATGCGCCTGCGGCGCATTTACACAACGGACACATTCCATGATGTCAAGCTCATTTCGTCCTTCGGACGAACAAAAGTGCAAGGAGAATCCTAAAATATAAAAATTTTCCTTGCACTTTTGCAGCCAATAAATGGCTTCAAGCTGCGCTATGAAGCCATTTGTTGGCTGATGAGCAGACATTAATTAATGTGTCCTCAACAACTGCCATAAAGGCAGCTTTTGTCGAAACTCTTTTGATCCTGTCTGAGAAGATCATATTTCATGTATTTTACAAAGGGAGAATATCAATGATGAAACGGATATTATCGTTTGCGGCTGCATTAATAATTGGAGCGACAGCTGGCTGTTCAGCTCCGGCAGAGACTAAGCCTGCTGTGACGGAAACAGTAAATACACAGGAGCTGATCGAGCAGATCATCACATACCACGGCTGTTATGGCTCGGCAGCAGATAAGAAGGTCGGTGAACTTCTGACCGAACTTGAAAAAAAGGATCCCAGACAGGGAAAATTATGGGCAGATATCATGGATTACTGGGATTATGCCAACACGGAGCTTACTGTGAATGTCGATAAGCTGCCGGAAGGTCTTCCGGACGATGATTCGCTTGCATTGACGGTCCTCGGCTTTGAACTTAATGATGACGGAACTATGCAGGACGAACTGATCGGACGGCTCACTGTTGCTCTCTCATGCGCGAAGCAGTACCCTGACGCTTATGTGATATGTACCGGCGGAGGAACGGCAAAGAACAATCCCGATGTTACCGAAGGCGGTCTTATGGGCGAATGGCTGCTTGAACACGGACTCAGCAGTGATCGCCTTATAATTGAGGATAAGTCACACACAACAGCCGAAAATGCGGTAAATTCGTACAATATACTGCTGAAGGATTATCCTCAGGTAAATTCGGTC
The DNA here is from genome assembly GCA_946617595.1 of uncultured Clostridia bacterium. Lineage (GTDB taxonomy): Bacteria > Bacillota > Clostridia > Oscillospirales > Ruminococcaceae > Ruminiclostridium_E. Next base: position 17,436 of record CAMOKN010000039.1, on the reverse strand, counting down.
GTTCTTATCAGCAGCAATTATCATATTGCATGGGGGTCGCTGTTGTTTGAATCCGCATTTATGAGATCGGCTTCGGAGAATAATACTCCTGAGATCCACGTAATTTCAAACTGTTCCTGCGAGATAGAGAATGATATTTATCTTTGGGAGGAGATACTGCGCTGGGAGACCGGCGGTATGCTGCAGATGATCGGTAACAATGACCTTGCAATGCAGTATTATTTCGATTATGATAATGTGAAAAAACCGCAGCTGTAATACAGCTTATCCGTAAGAAAGGTGATATAAATGGGTGAAAAAGCTCCGGACCGCAGGACACTTAAAACAAAAAAAGCTATCAGAGATGCTTTTGCGGAACTGCTGACAGAGAAGGAACTCCGGAAAGTTTCGGTGCAGGAGATAGCGGATAAGGCGGATATAAACCGCGCTACATTCTATAAGCATTATCTTGATGTTTACGATCTTTACGACAAGATCGAACAGGAGATCCTTGTTGAGATAGGAATGCTCGTTCTGCGGCTTGGTGAACTTTCATCGGACAAGTTCTTCTCCGCGTTGACAGACTACATAGATGAAAACCGTACCGTTTTCAGAATGATCTTCAGCACGAACGGAAAGGCAGCTCTTCGCGCACAGTTTGACAAATGCATGGAAGGTCTTTTCAGACAGATAGAATCTGAGAGACTGAATATTGATGTGAATGACAAAAAGCTCCTGTATCAGTCATGTTACCGCTCACAAGGGTGCATTGCAGTCATTTCAAAATGGGTCACCGATAATTTTTCGGAGAGCAAGGACTTTATCGTGAAAACAGTGTCCGAGCTTGATACAAACACCGAGCAGCTTGCGCGTCTCGGTCCGAGAAAAGCTGTGGAAAAAAGATCCGGCATTTTCTGAAAATAAACGGCTGCCACATTTTCTCTTTTCAAAGCGGTTTTTAGAGGTACCCATAAGAAAAAAGAGCAGGTTCAGGTTATCCTGCTCTTTTTCTGTGTGCTGAATGACATTTTTCAGTCATGTCTCTCTTCCGTGTTCGAGAACATTTCGCAGAAACGGCCGGAGAATGAAGGTTCCTCACCACCGGCATACAGGTGCGAAATATCTCCGAAGCTGCTCATTCGGAAGTATGCGGCACCTTTGCGCCGTTCTTCCGTACAGAGTGTGGTAACGGAAGTCGGCAGAGCTATAGCGCCGTGCCAGAGCACAACCGGCGATATCCCGAGGAGATGTCCTGTGAGAACACATGAAACTCCGAAATGACAGAAGAATACGATAGTATCATCGTTTGGCTTTTCTGCAATATAGTAATTTCCGTGTCTTATATAGCCATGCTCAGAGATGACCGAGTCGAGCTGATCCGTAACATTTTTTACTGCGTCTGCCATGTTTTCCGCCTTCATCATAGGAACATTCACCCATTCGTCCTTGTCATAGAACTCACGTACATTTGTCCACATTGCAGGGAGAAGATCCCATGCAAGATGACTTCCTGCGGTTTCGGGATCCCTGACCGATACGGTATCGAATTCACGCAGCCAGTCACAGGTGACCGCGCTGCGTCCTGTGCGTTCAAGAGTATATGAAGCGGTCTTTTGCGCACGTCCGAGCGGCGAACAGTAGTAGTCCCTGACATCGAGCCGGGAGATCCTGTCAGCCAGCAGCTGTGCTTCACGCTCTCCCTTTGCGGTAAGCGTGTCTTTTTCATAATCCGGATCTCCGTGTCTTATTATCAGTAATTTCATATCATACACCTCATTGAAATGATACCACAGACAGACGCCGGTGTCAAGTGCAGAATATGTGAACGGAATTTTCGGTGCTTTTATGATCTTTCAGACATAAGGTCTGTAACAGCGGATCTTGCGATCTCTTCGGGATCCGCATAAGGCGCGATCCATGCATCGACCGCATTTGCCGGCAAAATGAGCGGCATACGGTCGTGAATGTCTTTCAGCGCTCCTTCGGTGTTTCTGGTGAGCACTGTAAAAACAGGGTATCTGAAACCGTTCTTCTCCTCGAAACGATACAGTCCCGCAAGCCATGTTATATCAGAATTTTTAGGCTGTATCGCGTACTTGCCGCCTGTCTTTACTCTGCCGTCAGGGTCGGTATAATGCTGCCATTCAAAGTACCATGATGCCGGAATGATGCATCGGCGGCGGTACCACGAATCGCGGAATACCGGCTTTTCCGCGGCAGTTTCGATCCTTGCGTTCACCAGCGGTTCATTCAGTCCGGAGACATGAAATCCCCACTGCATCGGAAATACTGCGCGGTGTCCGCTTTTTGAGGGTGCAATGACTGCGGCAATGTCTGTGGGTCTGATCTCTCCGCTCATGGATATTGGTCTTGACAGGTTTATCATCATCTGCTGCACGAACGGTGAACGCTGGGCGGCGAATATTATCGGCTTGAGCTTTTTGTCGATATCAGCATAAAATCGGGTACACATCTTTATCAGTCCTCAATAAATTTAAATGAGATGAACAACATTCTGAACCTGAGAAATGAACGTATCAGGCTGCGGTACTCAGCTTCGCTCACTCTTGCGTTTGCACTTATAAGATCATAGGTCACATTTCCTTCCTGTATCTTCTGACCGCTTCGGGTAAACCCTGCGTTTTCGTAGAAGTGCAGCCTTCTCAGGCGTTCTTCATAATTATCGTATTTTTCGTCTATCTCTTCAATTGCGAGGAACAGTCTCCTGCCTTTATAAGCATCATGCACGGCTCTGAGTATAGCTGTTCCGTATCCCTGACAGCGTTTTTCTTTTTCTACTGCAAGATAGAAAACATAGCTCATATCAAGATGATTCACAACATACAAAAAACCGATAAATTCGTCCTCGTCCAGACAGCAGAGAAAGTCCACATTTTTCTTTCTGGCACCCCGTACAAGTGTTTTGAACGGGGCACGTTCATCGCGCGGAAATGAGGTGTAATAGAGCTGTTTTATGGTCTTTATCCGGTTTTTGTCATTATTTGCATCTGTAAAGCGTATATTCATAAGTTTTCCCCTTTTTGTGAGAACGGATAAGCATAAGAAGTTCAGGAACCCTCTCCGTAACGCACATCAAGCTTCCCAATAAAGTCAGCGGCTGTTTCACGAGGGGCGTGCAGATCACAGCCCTTGTGCTCCATTATCTGTAATTTCAGATCTGCAAGCTCAGCCGGCACATACAGCCGCTGCGCTATCTCATAATATGTTGAACATTCGTAAAGTGCCTCGTACATATCGCTGTCAGTAAGAAGCAGCTCGGCGGCAAAGAAATTGGCTTCACGTTCGCATTCATTTGTCTTGTCGAAATAACCGTAGTCGAGCAGTCCGCGTTCTCCCATATCTGCGTGGAGTACGGCATGACCGAGTTCGTGAGCTGTTATGAGCTTGCGGAAGGTGTCGGTAAGCTCGCTGTTTACTGTTATGACGCTCACTCCGAGCTTCCGGAAGAAAAATCCCTTGCAGGCTTGTTTAGCCGCACCCATAGGCTCGTATGCAAGCAGGATATCCATATATCTGCACAGACGCGCCGGATCGCGGTCGCTGTATCTGTTCGTTATGCCGCTGACCGTTCTGATGATCGCATCAATATTCACGGCTGCTCCTCCTCATTGCTGCGCTTTTCGGATTCTTCACGGCATCGTATGTAGGCTTTATTCATAGCTTTCAGGAATTTGTCCTTCTCCTCCTGCGGAAGCTCACCGCCTGCAAAGAAGGCTGTAGCGGCTGAGAAGAGGTCAGACATATCCGCTGCTGCTTTTTCGCCGTATCTTGTTCGGATATCATTTACGTAGCTTTCTTCAAGAGATGTTATCTGTGGGAGTTCGGCGCTGTCGTCTGTAAGGACAGCCGGATCTATCCTGAAAAAATCTGCAATACGCAGCAGGTTTTTTCCGCGTGGGGTCAGCGATCCCTGCTCATACTGTACTATAGAGCGTTTTGCAATGCCTGTCTGTGCTGCGAGCTGCATCTGAGACAGTTCATTTTCTTCTCTGAGCTGTTTGAGTTTATCTGCAAATGTCATATCAGGATCTCCTTTCAATAAATGCACCGCTCGGTGCATTTTCTATATTATATCTCACTTTTTTTCATTTGTCAATAGCTTTTGAAAAATAAAGGCTATACCGCACAATCTTTGTGCGGTATAGCCTAGGTTCTCTTATAGATGAGATATGTCTGATGACAGAAGAACTTGACGGTATAGCCTGATCTTTCATTGCGCAGGCGCATTCTCTGTGCTGCAATATGCAATGTCTGAAAATTAAATACCTCACAGATGTAAGGTTCATCTGTGAGGTTTTGTGTCTGTCAGTATTATCTTAATTTGCTGTATCGGCGGGGGCTGAATTTACTATCGGAGCGCCGTTCAGACTGAACGACATTTTTTCGATATTGTCAAACGATGCGCCGGAGATCGTTATATCAGCGATGTCATCTGCCGATATCCTGAGCTTATCGAGCATATCCTGCATCGGCAGATATGATATTGCGGCTTTCAGATGTGTGGATTCTGCTGTGTATGTTTTACTCATTCCGTTTTTCGTTCTGAATACAAATTGGAGCTGATAGTTTTCGATCTTTTTGAATGTGATGTAGTTTATTATGTTCTCGCCCGAAACGCTGTAAGCGGCTCTGAAATCATCACCGGAAATAACGAACATCTTTCCTTCAGCCGAGGCTGCTACACTTGCTGTGATTGCTATTGTTGCTGCTGCCAGAACTGCTGCGATTATCTTTGTGATCTTTTTCATTTTATTGTCCTCCTGATGGATAATTATTGTTTTTTCTGAGGGATCTTTTTTCCCTTTCTGTGATTATATAATACCATGGATTTCCCGATAAATCAATGAGCAGATCACAGCATAAATGTTGACAAAACAACACTGAAGGTCAGAACTGTTGATTTTTATACAAAAATATGAAAACTGTGGACAAATCATAAATATAATGATATAATGAAGTTGTTGATCTGTTTTCTGTAAAACGAAAACAAGCAATTCTAATCGGAGGAATAATAAATGAAAACAAAAATCGAAAACAACACACTTACGATCTTTCTTGAAGGCAGGGTAGATTCAAACAATGCCGCACAGCTTGAGAAAGATGTATTTGAAGCTGTTGAAGAAAGTAACTGCACAGATGTTATTATCGATGCCGGAAGACTTGAATACATATCCAGCGCAGGACTTCGTGTCCTGATGAAGCTGCGCAAAACGCTCAACAAGCCGCTTCCGGTAATAAATGTGTCTCTAAGCATTTATGATATCCTGGATACTACAGGATTTACCGAGATACTCGATGTAAGAAAGGCAATGCGCCAGATCAGCATAGACGACTGCCTCCAGATAGCTTCCGGCGGAAACGGCAGGATATACCGTATAGATGATGAAACTATCGTAAAGGTATTCAGCAATTGCGGAAAAGTTTCGCTCGATTATGTCAATGAAGAACTCAACAACGCAAAAACGGCGTTTGTTGCCGGAGTTCCGACTGCTATATCATTCGATACCGTAAAGTGCGGCGAATATTATGGTATCGTTTATGAAATGATAGACTCAAAAACGCTGTCAAAGGCTATTGTTGATGAACCCGGGAAGATCGAGGAGTATGCTGAAAAATATGCATCATTCATCAAGGAGTTTCAGGATATACATATCCCCGGTGACAAGTTCAGGCAGGCAAGAGATGTCTATAACAGCAAGATAGATGCACTTAAACCGTCCCTGACAGATGAAGAGCTTGCTGTAATGCATGAGATCGCCGACTGCATAGCTGTCACTGACACTCTGATACACGGAGACCCTCATTCAGGCAATATAATGATAAAGGACGGAGAACTGATGTTCATAGATATGACAGATGTATGCTACGGTCCTAAGAGTCTTGACAATGGTGCATTATTCAGGGATCTTATATCTGCGCCCAAGAGTACTCCTCAGGCATGCGAATACAGTATGGGAATGCCTGCTCCGCTCGCTTTACAGCTGGGACAGTTGTTCTTTATGAAATATTCGGGCATCAGCGATCCTGCACAGCTCGGTGAATACTTAAAATCTGTCGGATTGGTTTATGCATTCAATGTAGGAGCATATATCGGAGCCTTTGCGGAAGTGAATGAAGATGCACGGAAAAAGCTGGATAGTGTTGTCAATAATGTTATCCGCAGCATTGTCATTCCTAACAAAGATGCGCTGAAATATCTTCTCTCCCAGAAGTGATATGTCCTGTCCTGAACGGATATCCCGATACATACATAAAGGCAATACCGCAAAAGCGCGGTATTGCCTTTAAATTATTGTACAAATAAAATCAATATGCTATTTTGAAGTTACGGAGAAGCTCCCAAGAAATCTGGTGTCACGGTCTTTGCATATCTTTGCCGCCTGATCGTCCGTAATGCCGCCGGCTGATGTCACCTCAATGATATAGTTGTATTTTCCGAGTCTGCTGCCCTCAGGCCGGTCATGTATGGTTACCATTTCAAGTCCGGCATTATGTATATCAATGATCAGATCGTCTATCATGTTTGCTTCACAGGTAATTGCAAATACAGCGTTCGTACCTCCTGAGATACGTTTCTGAGAAAGTACATAGAATCTCGTCTTGTTTGCGTCGGTGATCTGTACGTTTTCAGCCAGGACCTCCAGACCGTAAAGTTCGGCAGCACCCGGGGCTGCAACTGCCGCTATTGATCTGTCCTGCTGCTGAGCAACATAAGATGCTGCTGCGGCTGTGCTGTCTTTTTCCTCTGTCACCGCATCGGGGATATTTTCTTTTCGCCACTGTTCGGACTGCTTTATTCCCTGAGCATGAGAACACACTGTTTTTATGTCATCAAGCTTCGTCCCGGGAACACCCATAAGCGTCTGACTTATCGGAATTATTACCTCTCCGACAACAAATACGTCATCACGTGAGAGAAGAGCGTCAACGTAATTTGTAACCGCTCCTCCGAGAGTGTTTTCCTGTGGTATCACGGCATAATCAGAGGTTCCCGAAGCTGCGTCTTCGATCGCTTCATCTACAGTTTTTTTAGGGATAAAGCTTCCCTTTGAGTCAAAGAAGAATTTTGCTGCTTCTTCCGTATATGTTCCCTCCGGTCCGAGATAGCTTACCGAAGCGTTTTCTGTGAATGTTTCTGCGGCAGGAGGCAGTTCTGAAACAGAATTTTTATTGCCGCAGCCTGAAATTATAAGTACCGCTGACATAATAAGAGCGGAAATTTTCATGAACTTTTTCATAATTGATTCTCCTTGATCGGATCACTGTTGAAATTCAGCAGACTTTGACCACTTGCCGTCCCATATACGGCGTATGTCGCTGCGTACTGAGGGACGAACAAGAATGAATGCGAATGCTGTGAACGCTGCTGTAATGATCAGAGCATCTATAACATCGGTAAGTGAGGCTTCGACAGCCATTACCCCGTCCTTTGTTACGGCTGCCGAATCAAGAAGTCCTCCGAAATCGGCAAGGAAATGTGTGAGTATGCACGGCCAGATACTTCCGCATCTGAGGAATATGGCACTTAATGCCATTCCTAACCCGAAGCAGAATATTACCTGGCAGACAGTGCTCAGTAAAGGTGCTCCGAAAGCCATGTTCAGAGTATGCGTCAGGGCGAATATAGCCGATGTCATCAGCATTGTGCGGATTATCCCGCTATCTGTTTTCCACTGTCTCATAAGATAAGCACAGGTGTTTGCACGGAATATGGCTTCTTCGCAGAATCCGCCCATGCACGACAGCGCTACTGTGTTTATTGTAGGAAAAGTAAGACTGCGGCCTGCCATATAGATCGTCGGTAACTGCAAAGCACAGTTTACAACTGCACAGCCGAGGGCTATCAGAAACCATTTGAGCATCTTTTCTCCCTTGAATCCGCCGGCATATTCGGGATAGAACCAACGGTCAAACAGCAGCATTATCAGGACAGTGCCTGCTATAGATGTTATCCCCTGAACTATATTCTCGCTCCCCGGCAGGGCTGCTTTGAATATTTCGGAAGGTATTCCAACAAAAAGACCTTCAAGCAGAAGATAACTTATTAAAGTTACCAGCAATGCACCTATAATTGTATGCTTGTTCAGTATTTTGTGATTTATTATTTTTTTCTGTTTTTTGGCTTCTTCCATTTTTGTTACTCCAGTTCTGTGCCGGTGCTGACTTATATAAATAATACAAAATTTTTTTCTGTTTGTCTATAATAAAATTTGTATTTTTTTACTTATTCTGTTAATTTTGTTTATTTTATACAAACACATCAGACAGAAACCTTCTTTACTGCGTCATGCTCTCCTGCTTGTCCGGGCTGTCTTCTTTCGGAAGCCGTCTGAAAAACAATATCCCGAATGGGATACTTACCGGCGCGGACAGCAGCAGTGACAAGGGCTGTGCCTCCTGTATTCCCAGAAGTCCCCGGACATTTGCAAGTATCAGCAGGGTCGGGATAAAAAGCAGTCCGCTCCTGAGTGATGACATTATTGATGCACCAAGACGCTTTCCTGTACTCTGAAACAGCATCTCGATCGTCATGCATGGCGGTAGAAGCACCATAGAAATCGCCTGGAGCCGAAGTGCGCGTATGCCAACTTCTATTACTTCGGGATCGTCACGGAAGATCCCTATCAGTGATCCTGCGAACACAAACAGCACCGTGCTTCCGACAAGAATAATACATTCTGCTGCGATCGTGGTGAAAATAAACGCTTTTTTAAGTCTGCCGAATTTGCCTGCTCCATAATTGAAGCCTGCCACCGGCTGAAATCCCTGTCCGATACCCAGAGCTATTGAGAAAGAAAAGAATATTATTCTTGATACGATGCTCATTGCCGCAACCGCTGCATCGCCATATACCGCACAACATGAGTTCAGCAGAACAGTGGTGATGCTGTTCAGTCCCTGGCGCAGCAGGCTCGGAAAGCCGGTCGCCATAATATTTCCGAGCATTGATAAGCTGCAATGTCTGAGGTCAGATGGTTTAAGTTTTGATTCTGTCTTTCCGAGGAGGAACATACCGAGCAGAATGCCCCAGCTTACAAACTGGCTTATTGCTGTTGCAAGCCCGGCTCCGGCGATCCCCATGTCAAGTGCGAACATGAAGATCGGATCGCAGGCTATATTCAGCAGTCCGCCCGTCATAAGTCCGATCATTCCGAGAGCGGCTCTTCCTTCATAACGAAGTATATTGTTCAAGGTGAAACTTGAGCACATGAACGGTGCGGAAAACAGTATATAGGTGATGTATGTCTTTGCGTAGGGGGCAATTGTGGTGGTGCTTCCAAGCGCTGTGACGATGGTATCAATATTGGTCGCTCCGACGAGCATTATTGCCGCACCGCAGATAAACGATGCCGTAAATCCGAGCGTAGCGTTATAAGATGCCCTTACATTATCCTGCTTTCCCAAAAGTCGTGCTATCATGCTTCCTGAACCCTGTCCGAACATGAACCCGAACGCCTGTATTATCGACATGAAGCCGAATACTATTCCCACAGCTCCGCTTGCGCTTGTTCCGAGCTGACCGACGAACGCGGTGTCCGCAAGGTTATAGATATTAGTTACGAGCATAGAGATGATCGTGGGAACTGACAGGGTCAGCACCAGTTTCGACACAGGTGTTTTTATCATTTTTTCGTATTGTGTCATCTGATTTCCTCTTTGTCTTATGCAGCCTTGTAATGCTGTACTGACGGCATTTATTATAGCATATTATTTATTTTATTGCAATAGCGGTCATACAAAAACTGTCTGTCGGCTGTCAGGTGAAGAAAGAGCTTGAAGCACACGGCTTCAGGACAGTTTCTGAAATATAAGAGGATAAAGGCAATACCGCACGCTCTTTGTGCGGTATAGCCTAAAATCGTTATATTTGTGAAAAATATGTAAAAAGCTTGTTTTTTTTTATAAAATGTGATATAATATATTGGATTATCAGATATGTCTGTAAAAGACGGTCTGAATGTAATACTATTTTTAAATTATGGAGGAAGCTATGACGATCAATAAGACACTTAACGAAAATAAACTGACGGTTGGGATCGGCGGAAGACTTGATACAGTAACCGCTCCGGAGCTTGAAAAAGAGCTTAATGATTCACTTGAAGGCATCACTGACCTTGTTCTTGACATCTCTGAACTGGATTATATTTCATCTGCGGGACTTCGTGTTCTGCTCTCGGCTCAGAAGACGATGAACAAGCAGGGAAGTATGACAGTTACCGGCGCAAATGAAGCTATCATGGAAATATTTGATGTGACCGGATTTGTTGATCTTCTTAATATCCAGTGATAACGGAAGCATGATAAAATGAGACTGAAAGATTTATTTGCTGATGAGCCGTGCAATACAGGACGGCAGCTTGAGATCGACCTTTCAAAAACCGTATTGCTGTTTGAACTGGTGCTGTGTCATTGTTTCATTGAATGTACCAGTGATGAACGGCTGCTTCACGGATTTCCGTTTGTAATGGACTCGGTTATCGGAGGTCCGCTCGGAGCCTCGGGATACATGGCGGCAATGGGTCTGGGCATGATCTATACAAGACATAACAGCCCGAAAGAATTTGCCGTGAGAGGGCTGAAGCTTGGACTAATTGGCTTGCTGCTGAATCTGTGCAGGTTCACTATACCATATCTGATAGGATATGCAATAACCGGAAATTATGAGAAATATATCGCGGATCTCTTTTTCCTGACTTTTGAAAACGATATTCTCATCTTTGCATCGCTGACGTTTCTTACGATGGCTCTGCTGCGGTATCTGAAAACTCCGCCGTGGCTGATGCTGGTGATCGCCTTTGCCATGTCGGGTATCGCCACGATGCTGAACGGTATCGATCTCGGAAATGATGCGGCGAATGTTTTTGTCGGATATTTCATAGGTACAGAAGACCCTGAGGGCAGGGTGTGCTCATATTTTACTCTGTTCAACTGGTTTGTGATACCTGTAGTCGGGTATTTTTACGGATATTATTACTGTCGGCTTAAAGACAAGAAGAGGTTCCACCTGATATTCTCGCTGCCGTCTCTGGTGATCGCGGTCATATATCTTATTATCGGTATATCTCAGCGCATCGGCGTGTTCGGAGAAGGTCAGCTCTGTTATTATCACATAAATACCTACGATATGATCGGAACTGTTTTTGTATCGGTGGCAATTATCGGTATCTACTATCTTCTGTCGCTTATCGTTCCTGAATTCATAAAGAAGTTTTCAAAGGTCGCAAGCGCAAATGTGACCGCTCTGTATTGTGTACAGTGGGTGGTAATAGTAGTGTTTGCCGATCTTATCCTGTACATATCCACCGGAAGTCAGGAACTTGATGACTGGCAGATCGTAATAGCAGCGATAATAATATTTACTATTTCGTTCTTCAGCGCATATTTCTACAAAAAAATCAAGAAAAAACTGGTGTCAATGCATGAAAAAAAGATTAACCCTGACAGCTAAAGCTCTGCTTTCCCTGACTCTTATGGCAGCATTTATAATAGTATTTACCTGCTTGGGTATCTCTTTCAGCTTTTATCTCGATATGAAAGAGGATTACCGCAGGACCGCATTCTCATATACCCGTACCGCTGCGGACTTTATAAACGGCGATACCATAAAGAAATACTATGAGACAGGCGAAAAGGACGATTACTATTATACAATACTGGATTTTCTGTGTTCTGCCCGCAAGGAAAGCAATCTGAAATACTACTATGTATTTATACCGTTTGAGAATGATGTGGTATATATTTGGGACGCAGATAATACCGAAAATGCCTGCGATCTCGGATATCACGAGCCATATCTTGAAAACGGGAAAAAAACTGCCGAAGGCGCTTTCAAAAAAGACCCGAAAGAAGAGCTCACGATAAACAGAGACGCTGTTTACGGATTTATTGCGTCAGCTTGTTCTCCTGTCTTCGACAGCAGCGGAGAGCCGGTAGCTCTCGTTGCTGTAGATATGGCTATGGAGGGTTGGATAGAATCACTGGTGATGTTCATATCGCTGGAGATCCTGAACGTCCTTCTGGTCATTATTGTATCTATGGTCGTATTGTATTTCATAATGCGGCGGAGTGTCATCAGACCGATAGAAGTTATAAATGCCGCCGCAAAGGATATGGTGTCTGCCCTCGATTCTGAGGAGAAGACCTCTATCGAAATACATACAAGAGATGAACTTGAAGAGCTTGCCGGTTCCTTCAATCAGATGAACGACGAGCTGAGGGACTATCTCATAAGGCTTGCTGCGGTAACTGCGGAAAAAGAGCGTATCGGTGCAGAACTTAATGTCGCAACGCAGATCCAGGCGGCTATGCTTCCGTCGGTGTTCCCACCGTTTCCGGACAGAAAAGAATTTGATATCTATGCGACCATGACACCGGCGAAAGAGGTCGGAGGAGATTTTTATGATTTCTTCCTTATCGACGACGATCATCTTGCAATGCTGATAGCGGACGTGTCCGGAAAGGGCGTTCCCGCAGCGCTGTTTATGGTAATTGCAAAGACGATCATAAAAAATCACGCTCAGCTTGGTGAGATTTCGCCTGCAAAGATCCTTATGAGCGCAAATGAGCAGCTTTGCGAAGGTAATCAGGCAGAACTGTTCGTGACAGTATGGCTGGCGGTCATTGAGCTTTCTACAGGGAAGGGGAAGGCGGCGAACGCCGGACATGAGCATCCCGCACTTTGTCGCAGGGACGGAAAATTCGAGCTTATTGAGTACCGGCACTCTCCGGCTGTGGCAACAATGGATGGCATAAGATTCAAAGAGCATGATTTTGAGCTGTATCCCGGAGACAAGCTGTTCGTATATACGGACGGAGTCGCAGAAGCTACAGACGCGCATGACTGTCTTTACGGGACGGAGAGAATGATCGATGCCCTGAATAAGGATCCGGCTGCCGGACCTGCAGAGATGCTGTCGGCAGTAAAAGCTTCGGTTGATGAATTTGTGGGAGATGCGCCGCAGTTTGACGATCTTACAATGCTCGGTATGGTATATTACGGTCCTGCAAAATGATTTGAAGCATAAATGAAGTAATTGCGGAATATGCTGCGGTGTGCAAAGGCATATCTGACGAACAGATGTCTTTATGCTGGGATATCACAAAGAAAATGGAGCTGTTTAGTTTAATATGAGAAAGAATGCAAAGAAGATAGATATTATAATCATAATAGTTCTGGTGCTTCTGGTCTTAGCAGCAGTGTTTTCGGTAGTATATGGCTCAGTATCGGCAACAAAGGAGACTGTAAAAACTTCTTCAGAACCGACGCTGTCTGATTATAACGGGAAGAGAATAGGCGTGCAGACAGGAACTACCTTTGATAAAATGGTATCCAAAGCCCTGCCGGATTCACAGATCTTTTATTACAACTCTGTTCCGGATATGCTCATGGCGCTTCAGACAGGTGCGGTAGATGCTTTCGGGGCAGACGAGCCGGTTGTACAGTACATGATGGCAGATGTAGAAATGCTAAGCTATCTGAAGGATTATATAGAAGATTATGAATTTGGTATTGCGTTTCCCAAAACAGAAAAAGGCAAAGTGCTTTGTGACCAGGTAAGTGAGTACATACGCAGTCTGAAGGAGGAAGGAACTTTAAAAGAGATCCAAGATATCTGGATCGGAAAAGACAAGGATAAAAAGGTCATTCCGGATCTGAAAACAATGCCTGATACGAACGGTGTGCTGAAATTTGCGGTTGAAACATCTTCTCCGCCGTTTATATTTATGAAAGATAACAAGATCGTAGGATATGAGATAGATATTGTGTATCGTTTCTGCAAGAAATACGGCTACAGGCTTGAGTTGGTAGATATGAACTTTGACGCCATAATCCCTGCGCTTCAGACCGGAATATGTGATATGGGCGGCTCGGCTATGGCGATCACAGACGAGCGCAAGGAGAGCGTTTACTTCTCTGAGCCGGAATACACAGGCGGATTGGTGCTTGCGGTAAGAGCAGCCGACCTTGCAAAAACAAACAGCGGCTTTATCCCCACAGTTACCCTGGGTGAACTGAACAGCGCAGACCGCACGGTAGGTGTCGGCAACGGAACGGCAGGAATGTATGCGGTCGAGAAATATCTGCCGAATGCGAAGGAACTTATGTTAGACAGTATCACTACTGCTGTGGAAGCGCTGCGTACCGGGCAGGCAGACGCGTACGTATTTGAACGGCAGCAGCTCCAGCTCGCTTTGGATAACGGTGCATCCGGAGTAATGCTGCTTGACGAAAACCTCGGAGAGTCTACAGATGTGGCGGTAGGACTGTCAAGAGAAACAAAGATAAGCGGGCTTGAAGACAGCATAAACCGTTTTATTGCAGAAAAGAAGGCGGACGGAACTCTCGATGAGATGTATAAGCGCTGGGTCTGCGATCAAAATTATACCATGCCCGATATCGCTCCCGCAGCTTCTCCGGAGTTCACGATCATCGTCGGGACGTCCGGGATCGCGGAACCGTACAGCTTCTACTGCAAAAACGATCTTACCGGATACGATATCGAAATGGCAAAAAGATTTGCTGCATGGCTGGGCGCGGATATCGAGTTCAAGGTCATTGATTATACCGGTCTCATCGCCGCTACACAGTCCGGCACCATAGACTGTATTTTCGCCAATCTCAATGTTACCGATGAACGCAAAGAAGTCATTGATTTTTCCGACACGATACACTCTATGGAAAACGGGATAATGGTAGCCGCCGTTCCTGTCCGGGAAACAGTATCGGAGCAGTCATGGCTCGACAGCATCGTACTCAGCTTCGAGAAGAACTTCATCCGCGAGGATCGCTGGCAGCTCATACTTGAAGGTATAGGCACAACCTGTATAATCACTGTTATGTCAACGATTTTCGGTACGCTGCTTTCTTTCCTGATATGTATGTTCAGACGCACAGGAAGCCGGCTTGCAAATGCGATATCAAACATTTACGTTAAACTTCTTCAAGGTACGCCGATGGTCGTTCTGTTGATGATACTGTATTATGTTATCTTCGGAAAATCCGGACTTCCGGCTGTATGGGTGGCGATCGTCGGTTTCTCACTGAACTTCGGTGCTTATGCATCAGAAATAATGCGGTCCGGTATCGAGAGCATTGACGGCGGTCAGCGTGAAGCGGCACTTGCTCTCGGATACAGTGAGAATCAGGCATTCTTCCGGTTTATATTCCCGCAGGCGGCTTTACGTTTCCTGCCGGTTTACAAAGGCGAGATCATATCGCTGCTGAAAGGCACCTCGATCGTTGGATATATTGCGATACAGGATCTTACAAAAATGGGTGATATAATACGAAGCCGGACTTATGAAGCATTCTTCCCGCTGATAGCCACAGCGGTGATCTACTTCATTCTTGCATGGATAATCTCACTGCTGCTGAAACTGATACTGAACGCTGTCACTCCGAAAAGAAAGAGAAGGTAATTTGACGTGAGTATGATAAAAATAGAACATCTTAGAAAAGAATATCCTAATGTGACTCCTCTGAAAGATGTGTGCGTGGAGATAAACAAGGGTGATGTCATCTCTGTGATAGGACCTTCAGGTACCGGTAAATCCACTCTGCTTCGCTGCCTGAATCAGCTTGAAGAACCTACTTCCGGTACAGTAACGATCGACGGTCAGGTTATAACCGATCCTAAGTGCAATATCTCGCTGGTGCGCAGGAAAATGGGAATGGTGTTCCAGTCCTTCAATCTTTTTTCAAATCTGAACATAATCGAGAATGTTATGTCCGCACCTGTAAATCTTCTGAAGACACCAAAAGAACAGGCATACAAAGAAGGTATGGAGCTGCTGAAAAGAGTAGGACTTGCGGAAAAGGCAGAAAACTATCCCGATGAGCTTTCCGGAGGACAGAAACAGCGTGTAGCGATAGCCCGCGCGATTGCAATGCACCCGGAGATCATTCTGTTTGACGAGCCGACTTCCGCGCTTGATCCTACAATGGTAGGTGAGGTCCTGTCCGTTATCCGTTCTCTTGCCAAAGAGGGAATGACAATGATGATCGTTACGCATGAAATGAAGTTTGCACGTGACGTATCAAACCGTGTTTTCTATATGGACGAGGGCGGCATCTATGAGGACGGAACGCCCGAGCAGATCTTTGATAATCCCACCAAGGAAAAGACAAGAATATTCATCAAGCGTCTGAAACTTCTTACACTTGAGATCACGTCCGAAAACTTTGATTTTATCGGATCTATCTCTCAGATAGAGCAGTTCGGAAGGGATAATATGATAGCCCCGAAGATGCTTCGGAATCTTGAGCTTGCGTTTGAAGAACTTCTGACTCAGAATATTTTATCCGAATCAAAAAGATCCGGTGAGCTTTTACCTGCAAGTGTCACCATTGAACATTCTGAAACAGACGATACCGCATCTATGAGTATAACCTACGGCGGTCCGTCTTATGATCCTTTCGTGAACGAAGACGATCTTTCAGTAACGATCGTCAGAAAACTTGCGGCTGAAGTCAGTCATTCATACGACGGGAAAAATAATGTTACCCTTAAATTTTCTCGTTAAGATCGCATGGCATAGGAATTATCACAGAAAGAATAATACAGCAGCTATACATGGAATGAAATGGAAAATCGTTTATATATACTAAATACCGATGTTTTTTCCGACCGGGTCATTTTTGACAGGTCGTATCTGAAAATGTCCGCTGATCGAAAAAAAAAGATCGATGCTTTCAGATTTGGAAAGGATAAGAGACTATCCCTCGGTGCCGGAGTGCTGCTTAGAGAGCTTGTCACATCAGGGTATGACGAAGATGATGTTATGGGATACAGCGAAAACGGAAAGCCTTTTGTAAAAGAACCCGGAGGAGTCTTCTTCAATCTTTCACACGCCGGAAAATATGCGGTATGTGCGGTGTCTGACAGACCGGTAGGAGTGGATATCGAAACCGTACAGTTGTTTGATGATGCTCTTGTCCGTCATGTTTTCAATGACGGCGAAGCGGAATATATCTGCAGCAGTTCGTCTGATATAAACTGCGGTTTCACTGGCTTGTGGACTATAAAAGAAAGCCTGATGAAGTATTTCGGGATCGGAATGCTGCTTGATCCAAAAGATATAAACGTTGATCTGAGTCTCCCCATATCTGCGTCCGCTGACGGTTATTCATGCAGCGGACTGCATTTTACACAATTCGGCACAGACACCTACTCGATCACCGTATGTTCGGAGTATGAGAATTTTTCGGACAGCGTATCCGAGTTCAGAATAAAATGAACCCCTGAAAACCATATTCCAGGGGTTCTTCAGTCTGTCAAAAAAGCATTTGCGCGAACTGTGAAGTGACTTTTCAAGTTCCGCGGAGCGGGATTCGCCTTTGCTTTCTTTGCGCTGCCGCTTTTATGCGCGCCTCCTGCGCTTTTTTGCGGCAACTTCCGCAGCATCGTGCTGCGCGGCGTTCCGAAAGAAGCGGGG
>CAMOKN010000038.1 GCA_946617595.1 uncultured Clostridia bacterium | reverse complement strand
TGGTCTGTCGGTCATCCCCTCTGTCTCGCAAGCTCGACACCTCCCCGCTGCCGGGGAGGCCACGCAAGGTGAGGAGACTTGACGAAGCAGTTGGTGCAAGCAGTTCTTTTTCTCTCAAATGGGTTTTTAGAGGTTCCCTTATGTGATATTTACATCTTTCCCGTAATAATGCCTGAGTATCTGCTCAGCTGTGCTGCCTGAACGAGCCATTTCATTTGCCCCGTACTGGCTCAGTCCGGCACCGTGTCCATAACCCTTTGTCGTGAATGTAAAGATACCGTCTGTGTATGTTACAGTGAATGCAGTTGACCGCAGTCCGAGAATGCGCCACATATCGCCGCCGGAAAATGTGTTTTTTCCGATATTCACAGAGATAACGTATCCGTCCTCATTCGCGTTCATGTCCGTGAACCACCTCGCATAATCCGCCGGTATATCTATATCACCGTTGTATCTCAGCAGCGCGGCTCTGATATCTTCCGGCTTCATCTCATTTGTACAGGTATAATTCAGGTAATCTTTGTCATATATACTGTCAACGGCACTGAGATAATCAAGCTCGATTCCCCACACATACTGCGAAGGACAGGTCTTCCCTGTGCTTACCGAATGATAGACCGAATATATAGGTTCGCCGTTATATGTGATGATGTGGAATTTCCCGTAATTTGCAGCAGCTTCGACTGTTCCGCGGAATTTCTCATACTCATCTCCGTATATTTCCAAACGTTTTCCGGGAGTATAATACGGTTGGCACACACTTGGTTCATCTGTCAGATCTGCACCGTCGGGAAGCTTTCCGCTGCCTTTGAGTGTGCTCATAAGCTTCATAGCATACGTTGCGGACGCGCAAGCCTGTGCTTTGAGCGCTTCGACCTCATAATTTATCGGTATCTGCGCACACAGACAGCCCGTAAGGTATTCCTCAGCCGATACTGTAACGATCTCATTTGTCTCAGTCAGCAGGATATGAAGCTCGTCTGGAAATACCGTATCGGCGTCTGTGCTGTCGCTGCCGTTTTCTGAGCCGGTAATATTTCCAACAAGAAACGGTACTGCGAATATTACTGCGGCAAAGATCAGAAGTATAATTATGATATCCTTCATTTTAGTTTATCCTTTCTGAATCAAAATTCCTGCTAAATTATATTGACTAAACCGTGAAAATATACTATAATATATAGGAATGTTTAAATATCTCAGAAAAGGAAACTGCAATGAAAACAAGATCAGGTATTTTTATCCCGATAATTGCCGCAGCCGCCGCGGTGATACTTTCGGTGATACGATTCTTCCAGTATATGAGCCTTATGGATTTTTCCACCGGGTATTTCCTGAAAGGATCTGAGTTCGGCGGTGTGCTGATATATATTTGTATGTGCGCGTTTGCGGCGATATTTATCGCTGTTTCCGTGATACTCAAAAAGAAGGGTCCCAGCGGTTATACTGTTGCTTCTGACGGTATGGGCAGTCATGCAACACAATTTCTCGGATTCTCCGAACTTATTGCGGCTGTATTGACTATGCTGCCGATATTCACCGGTAAGCTTGAGACGTTCAGATTTATCGGTACAACGATCGCGGCATTAGCGCTGCTGGTATCGGGATTCCTTCTTCTTCGGAATATTGTTCCGCCTGCTGCAACAGGACATCTGAAACTTATCCTGACTGTATATCTTTTTATCAGATCGGCAGAAGTATTCAACTCAGATCTTATTGTTCTGAACCACTCCGATAAGCTCATTGAGCTGATCGCAAGCATGGCTTCAATGGCGTTTATGGCATCACTTGCGAGGTTTTACGCCCGCGTTGAGACAAAACGTTCGAGGATCCGTGAGATAATATTTGCAGGAATAACTGTCATTGCCTCAGGCACCCACATTATCCCTAAGCTTCTCGCATATATGTTCGGCGGAGATGTAACTGCCGGAATGAGCGGAATAAACACTGATGTTGCTGCCTGCTTTATAATGAGCGTTGTATTCCTGTTTGTGGTGTTCTGTACAGATAACAGGAAAGAGATCGAATTTGTCGATATCTACGAAGAAGAGAAGGAAAAAAGAAAAAGAAATAATTCACTCAAATTGAAATAACAGGAAACGGCCTTTCTGCATATTATCATGAAAAAAACTGATAATATGTCTGAAAGGTCGTGATCTTTATGTACGGCGAACGTCCGGAAATTCCGCTCGGACTCGGCTATGCGCTCTCAGAAAATACAAGCGCACTCAAATATTTTGCCGAACTCTCGTCCGAGAAACAGCGGGAGATCATCGACAGGACCAGCAAGATCAGCTCCCGCAGTGAAATGAGAAGCTTTGTGCGCAATATGACAGGGCTCAGCAATGTTATACAATAGAACTCAGTAAAAAATCCCGTATTCAAATGAATACGGGATTTGAGACTGTCAAAGAAGTCGCTTACGCTTGAGAATTTGCCCTGCGCGGGCGGCGCTGGGGCTCTGCCCCCGACCCCGGCAGGGTTCCGCCCTGCACCCGCTGGGGCTCTGCCCCCGACCCCGGCAGGGTTCCGCCCTGCACCCGCTGGGGC
>CAMOKN010000037.1 GCA_946617595.1 uncultured Clostridia bacterium | reverse complement strand
AATCATTAAAGCTGAAAGTCTATTTAAGAAAAAGCTTGGGAGCAGAGTATTTGGTTTGAATGATAACTGACAGGTGATACTCAATGATGCTACAAGACGCGCAGAATATCCGTTTGACGGCGATGTTGTTATGAAACTCTCGAATACCAAAAGCGGCAGACGGAAAATTGCGGAGTCGCTGCTCGGTACTGTTCCGTTCGATGTCGAGGACACATATTAGGTGGATTGCCACGGCGCGATAGCTTCTTATATCACCGATTACGAGGACGCGGTTATGGTTCAGACAGCTAAGCGCATAGGTGCTGATTGTATAGTTGCGCGGAAACAGATAGACTATGCAAAGCTGCTCCGCGCCGGCAGCTGCGGCTCAATCCCGAATTATGTGTAATGTCAAAACAGCAAATAAAAGAAAGCAGATAATATATGATGAGACCGGCAGAAAACTGTCGGTCTCATCAGCATCGTGCTGCAATAAAATAAGGGCTTTCGTATGCGGAAATCCCTTATTTTTTAGTATTAGATCTCGTTTATCTCTATTTTAGGCGGCGCACAGACAATAAGCTCCTCCTTAGGGATATTAACGAATATATTCACAAGCTCAGCGTCAAGCTGTGTGCCTGCGACGTCCCGGATTATTGCAATAGCCTCATCATGTGTCTTTGGATCCTTATATGAACGCCGCATCGTTATTGCGGAGTAGGTATCTGCGACGGCGATTATTCTTGCAGCAAGCGGTATTTTATCGCCGGTAATACCATAGTAGCCTTTTCCGTCGATACGTTCATGATGATACTCGATCCAGGGCATTATCTCTTTGAACGAGCGGAGCGGCTGCAATATTTCAACACCGATCTTCGGGTGCATCTTCATGACTTTCCACTCGTCATCGGAAAGCTTTGCCGGCTTATTCAGTATAGATTCGGGAATGCCGAGTTTACCTACATCATGCATAAGCGAAGCGTATTCAAGGCTGACAGGATTGATGCCGCTTTTCATAGACTGCGGCAGATGTCTGAACAATGTCATCGTCACGTTCTGCACATGACGGCTGTGACCGTTAAGGTTCGGGTCTCGTGCATCAACTGCGCCTATGATGATCTCTGCAACATCAATGCTTCGTTCTTTGGCGGTCTGAAGAAGCTTTGACATAAGGCTGTTGACGATCGACACAAAGACGCTTCCGCCAAATAGTATCAGGGCTACCATAAGATCGGGTTTGCCGAATATAGCGACATATATGTACCCCAGCAGGAAGAACGAGAGAAGAACGAGCGCAGTCCGAGCCCAAATCTTATCGCTTCGCTTGCTTCCTGAAAGAACATCCCGGGTGCTTTTTATAAAGATAAGGTAGCTGATGACATTGTAAATCATCAGTCCCGCTCCGAGAATTATCATTCCATAGATCAGATAATCCATATTTAACCTCGTAATATCAAATTAACTATAATGCGGAAATTGTCTCTGATCTGTATTTCACTGTAAACTCTAACAAGATATTCCGCTTGATTTGCTTTGTCGAGATTCTTGAAATTCTCAATTATCATATCTCCGCACATGGAGAAACGCTGCGGCATGAGTGGATTTGCGTATTTGCAGTTTATATCCGCATAATTCCCGTCAAGGGCGAACGTTATACCGACAAGTTCGCTGCGGGTCTGATCGCGCTTCCTTCGTTAAGTTATTCACTGCAATTTTTACATTTTACCAGAAACTCTATGCTGTCAGCCGGAACTGCGGCTCCGCAGCTCACGATCTCTTCCTTTATCCTGCGGCTCGTCTCACCGTCAACGGTGTAAACATTTCCGCATACCTTGCACCGCATATTTACAGGTATATCGTCGTTGCCGGCAAGGCAATAGACATACTCGCGGTTTTTCGGGTCGATATATCTCCGGACAGTCCCTTCGCGTTCCATTTCCCGCATCAGCCTGTATACCGTGCTTTCGGACGGAACCGATTTAATGGTATTATCGCTGCTCATTTCGGCTGCGATCTCCCTTACCGTGAAAGAGTACTTACTGTGAGACTTGAGAAAATCGATCAGGCACTCGCGCTTTACTGTTTTGTAAGTTGCCATAGCGACCTCCGAAACAACAAAATGAAATCGGATTTTAAATTTGTTTTTACATTATAGCAGACTTCATACAGTTTGTCAATAGCTTGCGGATATTCCACTGTATTTTCACAAAATCCTCTTGTGTGCGGTAACAAGCGGCTCTAACTTTATTCGTTAATGATGCTGAGTATTATTGATGCTCCGGGTGCAGAAAGATCCGAACCGCCTCGCCTCGTTTTTTCTTCGGGAAATCTGAATTTCGGAGCAATAATACCGGTTGATTATTGATTCAGCATTATCATTCAAGCGCAGTACATACCTGCGCGAATGAATGATACCGATACATGCGCCATGCAAAAATGCCATTATTTACTCTTAAAAAAATTTAATGATTATTTAATAATTTTATGCTATAATGTAATTACAAGGTCAGGAAAACATAACCGGAGGTATTTGAAATGAATAAGACAGGATTTATAATGCAGCTCGCGGATAGACTTAACATCACGGAAGAACAGGCAGCGCAAGTGGACGAAATAATAGAAGATCACCACATAGTCGGCAGGAACAGCAAACTTGCCGTTATTGCAGAGATAAAGGACAAACTCGGTACGGACGATGAGACTGCAAAGCAGATATCGGACACGGCATCGGAGCTTATCGCATCGAACATCAGGAATAAGCTGCTGCACCCGTTCGGCGGCAATGACGAGGATAAATAAGAAAGGCAACACGATGTATCTGAATATACTGAAAAAAGATCTGAAACGCAAGAAGACCATGAACGTGATAGTGCTGCTTTTCGTGATACTCTCGGCGATGTTCGCAGCAAGCAGCGTGAACAACATCATCGCAGTATCAACGGGCATCGACTATT
>CAMOKN010000036.1 GCA_946617595.1 uncultured Clostridia bacterium | reverse complement strand
TCGGACGTGCAGTGCTGCGTTTCACGGAACAAAGGACGAATCATTATATCGCGTTCACGCTGCTTGCAATCGTTCGTGATCGTGTATTCAGGGCATTGCGAAGACTGTGTCCCGCGAAGCTCGAAGGACGCGACAAGGGCGATCTTATCTCGTTGATAACATCGGACGTAGAGCTGCTCGAAGTGTTTTACGCTCACACGATCTCGCCGATCTGCATAGCTTTTATCTGCTCTGTGGCGATGTGCGTTTTTCTCGGAATGTTCCACCCGCTTCTTGCAATATATGCGTTGTTTGCTTACATTATCGTCGGCGTGATACTGCCAATGGTAATGTCAAAGATCAGCGGTGATACAGGCGAAAAGCTGCGTAAAAAGTCCGGTGGGCTGTCGGCATTTGTTCTTGAAAATATCAGAGGACTTGACGAGACATTACAATACGGCTGCGGACAAAAGCGCATGGACGGAATGAACGGGCGCACCGACGACCTCACGAAGGATCAGGGCGTTATGAACAAGCTGATGAGCTTGAATGCGGCAGTCGCAAACACTGTGATTATACTTCTTGATGCGGGAATGATCGCGCTGCTGCTGTTTATTTATGGCGGCTCCGGTGAGCTTGTGAACGGCGCTGTGGCGCTTGCCGCATTCGTATCTTCATTCGGTCCGGTGTCCGCTCTCGCGGCACTTGGAACAACGCTCCAGAATACGATAGCTTCCGGAGGCAGAGTTCTTGACATTATCGACGAGCAGCCCGAAACAGAAGATGTCACCGGACAGCCAGCAGTATCATTTACCGGTGCGGAACTGAACAATGTTACTTTCGGATACGGCGGCGAAACGGTGCTTAAGAATGTATCTGTGGAATTCCCCGAAAACAGGATAGTCGGTATTGTCGGCAAAAGCGGCTGCGGCAAATCTACAATGCTGAAACTGCTGATGCGGTTCTGGAAAACCGACTCCGGCGAAGTTTGCATTTCCGACAGAAATGTCGAAAAGATAAACACCTCGGATCTTCGCGATATTGAGAGTTATATGACGCAGGAAACGGTACTTTTCAAGGACACTGTCGCGAACAATATCCGGATAGCAAAACTCGGTGCATCGGACGATGAAGTTGTCGAAGCATGCAAAAAAGCTTCACTACACGAGTTTATAATGTCGCTTCCGGACGGATATGAAACGCAGGTGGGTGAGCTCGGCGAAACACTCTCAGGCGGCGAACAACAGCGGATAGGACTTGCACGGGCGTTTCTGCACGACGCACCTTTTATGTTGCTTGATGAACCCACAAGCAACCTTGACAGCCTGAATGAAGCGGTGATATTAAAGTCACTCCGTGAGGGCGCAACAGGCAAAACTATCGCTCTTGTATCGCACAGAAGATCGACTGTGCGTATTGCGGACGAAATGATTGAGATGTGATATACTGCTGTTCCTTTATGGAGCAGTACATCATCGGGTTAGTCTAAAGCAACTTGCGGAATGCAAAGGAGAAGAAAAATGGCGATCAAACGACTGATATTTCTGATACTCGGCTGTATATGCCTTGCACTCGGAACGATTGGAGTATTCCTGCCGATATTACCGACGGTACCGTTTTATCTTGCGACGGTGTTCTGCTTTTCGCAGAGCTCAAGAAAACTGCACGAATGGTTTCTCGGAACACAGCTCTATAAAAAGCATTTGCAGTCATTCGTTGAAAAGAAAGGAATGCTGCTGAAAACAAAAATAAGCATCATCTCGACGGTGACGCTTCTAATGGGACTCGGTTTCTTTTTTATGGCGCGCAAAGGTATATGGATCCCTTGCGTGATACTCGCGGTCGTATGGGCCGCACATCTTGTTTACTTCATCTTTGGTATCAAAACAATAACACCTGCAAAAGTTCAGAGCGACATAACGGAATGACAGGGAAACAAAAATGTTAATACAAAAATCATCACAATAAAACGGAGGTCATTATGGAACTTAAATTCGGAGACATTCAGGAAACAGCGCTTATCCCGCTTGCGATAAAAGCAAGCGAAACTTCTCGCCCGAACGCGAGGATAATTGATTTAAAGGCAAAAGAAATAATCGACACTCTCGGCGTCGATGTCAGCAAGTATGACCCGTTCATGTCGCATGAGGGTGTCGTTGCAAGAACTATCATGTTCCGGCATGAACTGCAACGACTGCTGAAAAAATATCCGGACGCGCTTTGTGTCAATCTCGGCTGCGGATTTGACGACAAATTTTCGCAGGTCGATAACGGGAAGCTCGTTTGGTACGATGTTGATCTGCCCGATCAGATAGCAGTAAGGCGCAAGGTCTATCAGGACAGAGAACGCTGTACTATGCTTGACGGAAGCGCTCTTGACGGTGAATGGACAAAAGCTCTCCCAAAGGCGAAGATGAATATCATTGTAATGGAAGGTGTGCTCGAATATTTCTCAAAGGAGCAGGTAAAGACCTGTCTCAATATGCTGTGCGACAGCTTTGAACACGGTTATCTGCTTGCGGAACTACACTGTCCGATTCTGGAGAAAAACAGCAAACACCACGACGCGGTGAAACATACCAATGCGAAATTCGGTTGGGGTACAAAGTCTGCGGAAGAGTATATCCCTCTGGAGCCGCGCATGAAGGTCGTTTCCGAAACAAGCTATAACGAGGAAATGAAAAAGTATTCGTTAAGAGGAAAGCTGTTTGCGATAATCGGAAAGCATATGAATAACAGACTTGCGGTGTTCAGTTGGTGAGATTTTATGCTAAATCGTTTTATGATAGTTTTCAAATTCTTCCTTACCGAGCATTTATATCCTCATTTCTTATCGCAAAATCGAAATCGCACCTGTCAAAACCTCTGCCGAGCGTACCCTCACGCCTGTATTCTATCCCGGTAAGCTTGCTGTAAATGCAGTCATCGCTCAGGCAGAACGTTTTTGTAAGCTCGCCACAGCCGAGCAGTTCACAGTATTTACAGTACGGACATTTCAGTACATCTATTCTCAGACGTTTTCCGTTCGCTTCGATCTCGCGCATTTCAAAGCCAGATCTGTCGTCAAAAGCGGAACTTAGCATAAGTCTGAATATCCGGAGAAATAACGGACGAAACAGCTTTATTTTTGTTAATCTGTTCAGCCTTTTTGCGTCTGGCTCAACGCCGATTTCAACGGCTCTTTCGATAAGCTCCACAGCGCGTTCGCATGGAATGAACTCAAGCATTTCGATATACAGCGCCGCTCGCGGAAATATCATTCTATGAGTGTGAAGCTTGACCTTATCGGGTAGGTTGTCATATTCGCCGCAAAGTCTATTGCATCGCAGCACGGCATTGTCAATAATAAATCGGGTATTATCTTCACCTATTTCCGCTTTCAGTACATTTACAACATATCCGTAGCCGTTGTTTTTCTCATAATAATTCCTGTTTGTCATTTTTCTCACTTACGCACGCCTCAAATTCCTCGAACCACTTTTCCGGCTCGAAGAAAAGCAGCTCCTCATGTCCGTAATTCTGCTCACGAATGTCGGGAGCGGCGAAATGTTCAAGATATCGCTCGCGGTATTTCTCACCCATTTTCAGCGCGTAGAAGATATGAACTGTTGTATCCTCGACACCGATATGCTTGTTGAGCGGAGTTATCAGGTCGGAATAAAACTGGTTCCTGACGCTCTTCATTGAGGCGCTTCCTGCACTCGCGATAAAGCCGTTCATAAAATCCATATATTTTTCCGTCACTTCTTCGCCCATTTTCTTTTTCATTACCTTGACCGCCCATTTCGGAATCGTACCCTTTTTCAGCAGCAATCCGATCACCGGAGCTATTATCGCTGTCTCGATCTTTGCAGCGAACTTTCCACTCTGATCGAGGTCGGAACTGCCAATAAAACCGTGTCGGATATGTACATTCCCGCGCTGTATGAGCAATCCCACAAAGCTGCCGCCGAGAGAGCTTCCGTAAGCTGCGAAAACCTCTCCGTCGCAGCGTTTTATAATGTATCGTTCTATCTTACGGGTTATATCAGTCATTGTCGTGAACTCACCGGGCTTTCCGTCAAAGCCGTCATAATCGACGCAGATCACCTTGTATTTTCTCGCGAGCAGCGGAACGATCTTGCCAAAATTCAGCTCAGATGTGCAGCACGTTCCGGGCAGAAGAAGCACCGTTTTTTCATTTTCTTTTCCAGCTATAAGATATTTCATTTTTTTGTCCTTTACTGATGTGTAATTATCCTGTCTATACCTCTTGCAAACGCTTTCGGTCGAAGCAGCGCAAGTCCCGCGTGACCGATATTTTTAACGCAAAGAAAACGCGCTTGCGGAAATTTTTTTCTGATTTACTGGATATCCCATTTTCGTTCTTTTATCTCGTTTTCTGCGAGCCAGTATTCTATCCGCTTACAGCTTGTCACGACTGTTTCC
>CAMOKN010000035.1 GCA_946617595.1 uncultured Clostridia bacterium | reverse complement strand
CGTTCAGAAGGTTTCCAAAGGCGCGCACGATGCGCGCAAAAGAGAAACCTTCAAAAGCCATGCGTCATTTCTGTACAATCTGACGAAAAATCTGACTTCGCAATCACTGCACGCTCTTTGTGCGGTATAGCCTATAAACACAATTAAACTATTAAATCTGCACAAACAAATTTATAGGTTTTGCTATTGAAAAATTACAGAATTTGTGATAAAATAGATATACTTATCATTGTGTGTAAAGGAAAGGAAATTTAAATGGAATTTTCCGCTGAATCTAAAAAGAAAGAAATGAATTCTTTCAGTGATATTTTCGAGCTTATGAAAGAAAGTCTTAATATCACCGAGACTGCAAAAAAGCTTTTCATAGATCCTATAAAGCCTCTTAAACTGAACAACAAGACCGCTGTTCTTTATATTACCAACGACTGGATCAAAAAAGTTATTAAAGAAAATTATGACGAGATCTTCAAAAAACAGCTCAAAGAGATCCTCGGTTTTGAAGTTGATATAGAATATGTTACAAATGAAGATAAGTCCGTTTCTCCGGAGGAGATCGTGCGCCTTTCAGATCCTATCCCTGAGCTCGACGACGATCCTTATGCAAAATCAAGAATGCATGAGACTGAAGAAAACAGCAATTATAAATATACATTCGATACTTTTATAGTAGGCGAGAGCAACAAGCTCGCTTGTTCTGCATGCCGGTCTATAGCTCAGGATAAAGCTGATTTCAATCCGCTTTATATTTACAGTGAGCCGGGACTCGGAAAAACTCACCTTCTTTATGCAATAAAAAATGAGGTCGAATCTCATCACCCCGATTATAATATAGTATATGTTTCTGCCGAAACTTTTGTAAGCGAATTTGTAAACAGCGTAAAAACAAATACTACCGAAGAATTCAAGAAAAAATACAGAAGCGCAGAAATGCTGCTTGTCGATGATGTTCAGTTCTTCTCAGGAAAAAAAGAATCACAGAATGAACTTTTCCATACATTTGAAGAGCTTCACAGAAGAAATAAGAAAATCATTCTCACCTCAGATCGTCCTCCGAAAGAGATAAACGATATCGAAACAAGACTTATTACCCGATTTGAATGGGGACTTCTCACCGATATAGCAGCTCCTGAGTTTGAGACTCGTCTTGCAATAATAAAGCGCAAGGCAGAACTCATGAATATCAAGATACCAAATAATGTTATGGAATATATGGCGGATAAACTAAAGAACAATATCCGTCAGATCGAAGGCGCTATAGTAAAGATGTACCATATTGTGTTCCTTACAGGTACGACCCCTACTATTATAATGGCACAGAATATCATAAAAGATGTCATGACTGAACAGCAGCCTGTTCCGGTAACTGTAGAACACGTAATAACCGATGTTTCACACATATTCAATGTTTCTCCGGACGAAATGAAGTCCAAGAACCGCAATTCTCAGGTCTCTACCGCACGTCAGGTCGCTATGTACGTAATAAGCAAGGTAACAGATCTTTCATATACATCTATAGGTAAAGAATTCGGAGGAAGAGATCATTCGACCGTAGTATATGCAACAAATAAGGTTAAAAAAGTTATGCAGACAGATCCCGCATACCGTGCTACTGTTGAAGACCTTATCAAAAACATAGGAAATATGTGATATTTACTATGTAACAGCGTTACACGCAGTTGAATAATGTATTCAATGACATATATTTTAATATCATATAATATTAGTTATATTAATTAATTTTAAACATTTATTCAACTTTCCTCTGCCCGTTAAAAGGTAAAAGTTCAAATGTGAAAATGTTGAAAACCGATTCAACATTTCCAACAAATAATCAACCATATAATCAACTGCGAAATTAAGGATAATAAAAAGGAAAAATATGGTTTTCCACACTTTTCCCGCCCCTATAACAAATACTATAAAATAATATATTTATTTTTGTTCTGATCTGATTTTTCTTATCATTTACAAATACGAAAGGAAAACGAAAATGAAATTTTCTATCGACAGAAGTGTTTTATCCGATGCACTTGTAAATGCTTCAAAAGCAAGTGCGGTACGTTCTACCATTCCTGCTCTTGAAGGTGTACTTATTAATCTGAAAGATAATGTCATCACTATTACGGGATATGATCTTGAGCTTGGTATCAAGTGCATAGTTTCTCCGACTGAAGCGATAGAGGACGGAGAAATAGTAGTAAATGCAAAAATTTTCGGTGAAATGATAAGAAAAATGCCTTCAGGAGAAGTTGAGATATCTTCTGAAGGGGATAATGTCACTATAAAATCAGGTTCTGTAGTATATAACGTAGTTGGAGTATCGGGTGACAATTATCCTAATATACCTGAACTTAAAAAGGATATTACATTCTATGTTGATGAATCCGTTATGAAGAGCATGATACGTCAGACTATACATGCGGTTGCTCTTACGGATATAAAGCCTGTTCACATGGGAAGCAAATTTCACATTGAGAACAATATTCTCAGTGTTGTTTCGGTTGACGGTGTAAGAATGGCAAAACGTGTCGAGCCTGTGGAATATAATGACATAGATTTTGTTGTTCCGAAGAAAACACTTGATGAATTTATGAAAATGCTTTCTGACGAGCCGAACGAGAAGAAGATATCGGTATGCATCGACAGAAATCAGATATGTTTTTCAAAAGAAGACTATATCATTATCTCTCGTCTTCTGGAAGGAAACTTCATTGATTATGACAAGATAATGAATTTTGAGGAAAAAATGACGGCGATCGTTAATGCTGTTGATTTTTCTACATCTCTTGACAGAACGCTGCTTCTGAATACAGACAAATATAAATGCCCGGTCATCTGTGTATTTGAAAATGACGAGCTTCATATCGACATAAAAACATCTGTCGGAAAGATGAGCGATGTTATTCCGATAAAGTACAGCGGTGAGAAGCTGGAGATAGCTTTCAACGCAAAGTACATGATAGACGCGCTGAAGAACAGTGAATGTGACGAAGTTCGCATAGATTTTACAGGAGCTTTATTCCCGATAAGGATCAGACCTATGAACGATGACAGTTTTGTTGGAATTGTACTTCCTGTAAGAAATAAATAAAATTATACATAAGGTAATTATATGACAGAAATAAAAGTAGATCCTCCGTTCATAAAGCTGGAGCAATTTCTCAAATTCGGGAATATAGCTGAGACAGGTGGAATGGCAAAACTCATGATACAGGACGGTATAGTTGAAGTAAACGGTGAAGTATGCACAATGCGCGGTAAAAAGATCTACAACAACGATATTGTATCTTTGAACTTTGAAGAAGGAACAGAAGAATACAGGTGTATAATAGAAAACATCTGAAAAATATGGTCTTGTATTTTACAATTAGTATAAAAGTATCTTTATTATTGATTATGTAAAGTTTTTTGGAAAGGGGTCTGGGGAAGAACCTTTTGTTCACAAAAGGTTTTCCCCAGTCTCATGCGAAGCAATCAAATCCCGAGCGAAAGCGAAATTTCAGTAATGATAATCAGATCTTTAACTGTCAGAAATTTCAGAAATATAGCCTCTGCTGATTTTATTTTTGACCCGAAGGTGAACATATTCACCGGTAACAATGCCCAGGGCAAAACTAATCTGTGTGAGGCTATTTCAGTATGTCTCGGAAAAAGTTTCAGGAATCCGAAGATAAGTGAACTTCTTCCTTTCGGGAATGAAAATGATGAGACATATATAGAGATCTGTTTTACATTTGATGAATTTCCGGATAAAGATAACACAATTTCTTATGTACAGAAAAAGAACAGCTTCCGTCTGAAATTCAATGGGATAGAATTTAAAGAGGCAGAAAAATTATACGGTGCGTTAAGATATGTAATTTTTATACCTGAAGATCTATATATTGTTAAGGGAGATCCCGAAAAAAGACGCAATTATATTGATTTTGTGTCAAATATGATAAATCGTGTTCATAATTCTAAGCTTTATGAATATAATAAAGCCCTGCGTCAGAAGAACAATATCCTGATGAATATGAACGAATATAACAGCACCAATAAGATGATGCTTGAAAGCTGGAATGATACTATAGCTCGTCTTGGTGTAAATGTTATGTGCGGACGTATCAAATACTTTGATATGCTCGCTTCATTTGCAAATGAATATTACGGAATGATAAACCGCAGCAATGAAATATTATCTATGAATTACGACAGCACTGTTATGGGAGACAAGGGATTCACTGCTGATGATTTTGAGATCATGTATGAAACATATCTTCGCAGGCTCAGAGAAACCGCGGATCGTGAGCTAAGAATGAAATATACTGTTGTCGGAGCGCACAGAGACGATGTTTCATTCAGGATAAATAATATGCCGGCAAAGGATTTTGCTTCACAGGGACAGATACGCAGCATTGCCGTAGCTCTGAAACTTGCGGAAGCAAAGATGATACTCGATAAGAGCAACGATGTTCCTATAATAATTCTTGATGATGTTCTGAGCGAGCTTGATGAGTTCAGAAGAAGCTTTATTATTAATCATATTGATAATTTTCAGATATTTATTACTTCTTGTAATTTTTCAGATACAGATAAATTCGGACATGGGAAGATCTGGAACGTTGAAAACGGCAGATTTGAGATAAGGGAAAGTTAAATGTATTTGCATCTTGGAAGTGATATCTCGGTTCAGACAAGCGAAATAATAGGAATTTTTGATATAGAAAAAGTTACCGTAGATAAATATATGAACGAATATTTATCATATTGTCAAAAAAATGGTAAAATATACTATGTGTCGCTTGATATGCCTAAGAGTATTATAGTATGTTCTGATGTTGTATATATCAGTAATGTCAGCTGCATGACTCTCCGGAAGCGTTTTAAGAATATCACAGAAGACCTGATATGAACAAAACGGCAGCTGTAACAGCCGAACCAGTTAATATTCCGGCAGAAATAAGAAGCAGGGAATCAAATTTATTTGACTTTTTGTTATTTTTTGTAACAGATATATCAGATAGTAATTTATCAGCTTGTTCGGATATATCTTTCTGAGGTAATTCCTGCTTATCTGCTTTTATGAACAGAAGAGCTTTTTCAAAATAGTCTCCTTCAGGTCTGATCTCTACCACAAGTTTGTTTACACCTTTCATTACTATCCTCCATGCATTGAACAGATTTTTAGAAATTGTCAAGGACAATATTTCTACTTTTTGTATTATTGTCACTGAACTGTAACCAAAATCTGAATTTGTACCCGATTTTCAGAAAGATGTTAAAATCTGTTGAAAAATAGTTTTCAACAGATATTTCTGTTGAAAAGTTGGTTGAAAATGTTAGAAATGCGATAACTGTCGTATTTTGTGAATATTATGTCGAATTCTTTTTTTCAACCCGAAAATGATGTAAACATTATCATTTTTATTGTTAATTATGCATAATTTATAACCGTTTTTTTGTGAATTATTTAGAATATTCAAAAAGTTGATAAACAATAGGGTTTGCAGATTTTTTTAAAATTTAATTTATAAACATTATAAACTTTTTGTAAAAGCCGGATTTTTTTGCAAATAAACTTTTTGTAAAAAGATTTTTTTCCCCTGAAAAACAGTTGAAACTGTTGAAAAGTATTTGGTTTTAAACCGTTTTGAAGCTATGAACAGTTGAAAACTCGGTTGAATAAGTTAAAAAATGGCTTTTTTATCGTGTTTTAAAGAGGGTATATCCGGGTAAAAGTAATGTATATGAACCTGTTATGAACAATTTATGATATTAGTATGGTGAAACAAAATGTCAAAGCTTTATGTGGTAGGAACTCCTATAGGAAACCTTTCGGATATGTCACCGAGAGCTCTTGAAGTTCTCAGTTCTGTGGATTTTATTGCAGCTGAAGATACCAGAGTCACTTTGAAATTACTGACTCATTTCGGTATAAAAAAATCTCTTGTCAGCTACTATGAACATAATCTCCGTGAAAAGGGAGAGTATATTGCGGACAGAATATCGGCAGGAGAGACGTGCGCTATTGTGACCGATGCCGGTATGCCGTGTATATCAGATCCCGGTGAAGATCTTGTTCGTATCTGCGCCGAACGTGGGATAGAAATAAATGTGGTCCCTTCACCGACGGCAGCTATGTCTGCACTTGCAATATCCGGTCTTCCGACATCGAGATTTTCTTTTGAGGGATTTCTGAGTGTTACAAAAAAACAACGGAAAGAACATCTCGATGAAATAAAAAATTATAAACGAACTCTTATTTTCTATGAAGCTCCTCATAAACTGAAAAATACACTCGATGATCTTCTTGAAGCACTTGGAGACAGAAAAATATCACTTTGCCGCGAGCTTACAAAAATTCATGAAGAAGTTCTGAGAGGAACTGTTTCCGAAATGATAAGCTATTATTCGGATAAGACTCCGAAAGGTGAATATGTTCTTGTTGTTGAGGGTGCTCCCGAAAAATCGGATACTATTATATATAGTATAGAAGAAGCGGTGAAATTTGCAGAATCAGAGATCGGGGCAGGGAAGAAGGCTTCGGAAGCTTGTAAAGAAGCTGCAAAAAGATATGGTTTCTCAAAAAGTGAGATATATAATCTTATCACTAAGAACTGATTTTATTTCCATATAGTCTGGTATTTGATAAAATATTTTAGAGGAAGGTGATTGTTCTTATATGCTGATCTCTCTGACAGATGTTCCTAAGTGCATAAGGACTTTCGCCTTTTCTCCCCGCACTATCCTGAGTGAAAAAAATACGGTCGGTTATCTTATCAGAATAAAGGAATATATTTTTGAAAGCAATTGCAGATATGCGGCTGATAAACTCGGTATAGATTTATTCGATCTTGTTTTTATAAATGAAAAAGCTTTTTCGGAATGCTGTGAGATGTATCTTACAAAAGTCAGGGATAAAGACAAGGATATCATAAAAACAGCTTTTCTTCTGAAAAAATTGTATATAGGCGAATTTGTAAGAATATCAAAAGTGATGTGCAGGGGAGAACACGTTTTTGTCGGAGAGCCGGAATACACATACCTTGAGCTGCTTAATGATATGCCGGAAAATTCTTCTTCAAAGAAAAAGCTCATTGAAAAAAGAAAGAAAAAAGAAGAAAAAGGCTATGAGCTGAATAAATATGCAAAAACTGTCATCGAATCCGTCAGACTCGCTGCGGTAAAGTTCGGAATGCAGAATTCGATCCAGTATAAAGAACTTATTGATAAATATAATTACCGCCGTTTCAGTACGAATCTCAGACTTAACAGCAGACCTGCTGAAGTTGAAGAAATAAACGCTGTTATGTATGCAAACAGAAATAAGTTTGTTGCAGATCTTTCAAATACAAAGACAAGGATCAATTTCTCAGTTCTGTTTGCCATAGCATACGGCGGTTATAAGCTGGAGGATCTGTATTCAAAAAATACAGTTTTTGAAAACTCAGAAGACGAAAGAGAAAAAAAGCTGTCTGATCTCACAAGCGATCTTCTTACCATAATTTGCAACTGCAACGGTGTTGAGATAGCAAATATGTTCATAAAGATAATAAAATCATTTGCACATATAGATCTTCCTGTTGTAAATATGAATGACCTCGGCAGTATAATGGACAACTATTCGATATATTATGCCGCGGCATCTCTTGCATCAGTATGTGAGAGTATTTTCAGATTTGATGGAATGAATGGTCAGCTAAGACAGTACATAAAAAAACATACTATAGATAATTACTGGAATTTTATGGACAAGATCATGCTTATGAAACAATATACGGTTGTTGTTTCATTCTGCTATAAGCTTTCAAATTTTGATATAAATGATTACAGAGAAGACCCGGAGTATCAGGGAGAGATACTGTATTCATTTGAGCGGGCGGAAAAATTTTCAAGGGAGCTGAAAAAAAATGAGTGAGTGTTTCCTCTGCCCGAGAAGATGCGGTATTGACAGAAGTGTAAAAGCAGGATACTGTGGCTGTAAAGATAAAATTAGAATATCTAAATATATGTTGCACTTCGGTGAAGAACCATGTATAAGCGGTAAAAACGGGAGCGGTGCAGTATTTTTTTCCGGCTGCAATCTGAAATGTGCTTTCTGTCAGAACTATCCTATCAGCCATGACCTTAAAGGTGAAGAAATAAGCCTCTCTCGTCTGAGAGATATTTTTTTCGAGCTTAAAGAAAAAGGTGCGCATAATATCAATCTTGTAACAGCAACACACTTTGCTGATAAGATAGCGGAAGTTCTTTCAGTATGCAAAAAAGAACTCGGTATCCCTGTAGTATATAATTGCGGCGGATATGAGAATGTTGAGACTCTGAAAATGCTCGAAGGACTTGTAGATATCTACCTGCCTGATCTTAAATTCTACAGCAGTGAGATGTCCGGAAAATATTCCTGTGCGGCAGATTATTTTGATTTTGCTTTTCCTGCATTAAAAGAAATGCTGCGTCAGCAGCCGGAAGCAAAGTTCCACGGGAACATCATGAAGAAAGGTGTTATAGTTAGACATCTTGTTCTTCCAAAAGGATATCACGACAGTATTTTACTTATGGAAAAGCTTGCTTCGCTTGATATCCGACCACTTGTGAGCATCATGCGTCAGTACACACCCTGTTATGACGCAGTCAGATTCAAGGAGATAAATCGTAAGCTCACAACTTTTGAATATGAAAAAGTAACTGACAGATGCGCTGAACTGGGACTTGAAGGATTCATGCAGGAGAAAGGCTGCGACAATCTTGATATGACTCCGGATTTTTGATTTTTTTATTGCAATAAAAACATTCATATGCTATAATAATATCAGGGAACCTCTAAAAACCCATTATTGAATTTTTTCAGAAAGGAACAGATACAAAATGACAGAAGCAGAAGAATATAAGATCAAAGAACAGATATGTGAGGTAGGTCACAACCTCTGGCAGCTCGGAATGGTTGCTGCAAATGACGGAAACATTTCGGTAAAGCTTGATGACGGAACATTTCTTGCAACTCCAACCGGCACGAGCAAGAGGATCCTTACACCTGAAATGCTTATCAAGATGAGCGCAGACAATGAAGTTATTTATTGTCCGGAGGGGTACAGACCGTCATCTGAATTCAAGATGCATCTGAAATGCTATAAAGACAGACCGGATATCGGAGCTGTAGTTCATGCTCATCCACCTGTTGCGACAGGGTTTGCGATCGCACATATCCCGCTTGATAACTACACGATGCCCGAAGCAATAATATTCCTTGGTTCAGTACCGATTGCACCTTACGGCACACCCGGAACAACAGAAGTTCCCGACAGCATCGAACCTTTTCTTCCGGATCATGATACTATACTTCTTATGAATCATGGTGCTCTTACTCTTGGAGTAGATATAACTCAGGCTTATTACAGAATGGAAACACTCGAACATTTTGCAAAGACCACACTTGTTGCAAGGCTTCTTGGCGGAGCAAAAGAACTGCCGAGAGAGAAGATCGACGAATGCTGTGATATTGCAAAAGCATTTCCGATAAGACACCCGGGCTACAAAAAATACAGCCTTTAATTTCTATATTTAGACAAAATTTTCTGAAATTTTTCCATATTTTGTGTTCCACATGGAACAATTTTATTCTTATATAATTCTTAAAGATAATCAAAGAGAGCAGCAAAATCTTTGTGATTTAATTGCGAAGCGAGTAGCTTTTGCTTCTTTTCACTTTGAAAAGAAGCGGGGTTCGGGGCAGAGCCCCGATCTCAAGCGCAGCGACAGTCTCAACGATCTCAAGCGCAGCGATTATCTCAACATTCCTAAGCGCAGTAATAAAAGTTCCACGTAGAACACCAAATCTTGTAAAAAAACTAAGGAGCTGATACTATATATAATATCGGTGAATATGATGTGGCAGTAGTCGGAGCCGGACATGCGGGATGTGAGGCAGCACTTGCGGCGGCAAGACTCGGAATGAAAACAGCTGTGTTTGTGCTGTCACTCGATACAATTGCAAATATGCCGTGCAACCCGAGCATCGGCGGATCTGCTAAAGGTCAGCTCGTAAGTGAGATAGATGCGCTCGGAGGAGAAATGGGAATTGCTGCGGACGCTACGTTTATCCAGTCACGAATGCTGAACAGGGGAAAGGGTCCGGCAGTACATTCTCTGCGCGTACAGTCAGACCGTGTGAAATATCACACGTTTATGAAGCATACTCTTGAAAGTGAACCTTTGCTTGATATAAAACAGGCAGAGGTCACTGAAATTTGTACCGAAAATAATAAAGTGACCGGCGTAATTACAAAACTCGGAGGATTCTGTTCCGCAAAAGCAGTGATAATAACTACCGGAACATATCTCGGCGGTGAAATATTTATCGGAACGACTTCTTATAAAAGCGGACCGGATAATGTGAATCCGTCAGGAGAACTTACTGAAAGTCTGAGAAAACTCGGACTCAATATCAGAAGATTCAAGACCGGCACTCCCGCAAGAGTGCATAAAAGATCCATAGACTTTTCAAAAATGGAAAAACAGAGCGGCGATGATGATATCACGCCCTTCTCATTCGATAATAAATTTCCACTTGAAAATAAAGCAGATTGCTATGTAACATATACAAATGAAGAAACTCACAGAATTATACTTGAAAATCTTGACAGGTCGGCTCTGTATTCCGGAAAGATAGTCGGTGTGGGACCGAGATACTGTCCAAGCATAGAAACAAAACTAATGCGGTTCAAGGATAAAGAACGTCATCAGCTCTTTGTTGAACCAATGGGACTCGATACGGACGAATACTATTTACAGGGAATGTCAACATCGCTTCCCGAAGATGTTCAGCTCGCATTTCTGAGAACGATAAAAGGGCTTGAAAATGTTGAGATAATGCGTCCGGCGTATGCTATAGAATATGATTGTCTCGATCCGCTCGATCTGTTTGCAACCCTCGAAACAAAAAAAATATCGGGTCTGTACGGGGCAGGGCAGTTCAATTCTACTTCGGGATATGAAGAAGCAGCAGCACAAGGTCTTGTTGCAGGGATAAACGCTTCACGTAAAATCAAAGGACTTGAACAGATAATACTCGACCGTTCAAACTCGTATATCGGAACTCTCATCGACGATCTTGTTACTAAAGGTTGTGTTGAACCGTACAGAATGATGACATCACGCAGCGAGTACAGACTGATCCTCCGTCAGGATAATGCACCTGAGCGTCTTACTGAACTCGGACATGAGATAGGTCTTATTTCAGACGAAAGATATGAGAACTACCTTAGTATGAAAAAGATCGTAGATGAAGAGACTGCCAGAATCAAAAAGGCAACTATAAGACCTTCCGAAGAGCTGAACAAGATGCTTGAAGAAAAGGGAACATCGCCCATAGATCAGGGAGTAAAATTCATCGAGATACTCCGAAGACCGCAGATATCTTATTTTGATCTGATAAAGTTCGATGAGAACGATCCGCACATAAGAACTGACATTGCGGAAAAAATACAGACAAACATAAAATATGAGGGATATATCAAAACACAGCTTGCCAAGATCAAAGAAATGAAACGGCTTGAAACAAAAAAGCTTCCGCCCGATATAGATTACACAAAAATATCCGGTCTGCGTCTTGAAGCACAGGAAAAGCTGAATCTTCATCGTCCGCTTAATATAGGACAAGCCGGAAGAATATCAGGAGTGAATCCGGCTGACATATCAGTGCTTCTGATATGGCTTGCGGCAAATTCAGGAAAGGAAAGCGAAGATGAAAAATGAGTTCAGAGCTTGCGGGATAGAAATAAACGATGAGCAGGAACACCTGCTGGTTACTCTTGCGGAATACATGACCGAGTACAACAAAAAAGTAAACCTGACCCGCATTACCGAACTTAGTGACATAATCGAAAAACACTATATCGACAGTATTCTTCCGCTGACAATGGTAAATGTTCCACATGGAACAATTTGTGCTGACGTCGGAGCAGGTGCCGGATTTCCGTCGCTTCCGATGAAAATATACCGTCCCGACCTTGACTTTACACTGATCGACAGCGGAAATAAAAGAATAACTTATCTCGATTCGGCTTGTAAGCTGCTCGGACTTGACTGTAAAACAGTTCATGCCCGCGGTGAAGAACTCGGACAGGACAAGAATTACCGTGAAAAGTTCGGAATGGTGTGTGCAAGAGCTGTAGCAGCCCTGAACTTGCTGTGTGAATATTGCATACCGTTTGTAAAAACGGGAGGAATATTCATTGCGTTAAAGGGAGAAAAAGACGAGACAGCAGATGCAGAGAATGCAATAAAAACTCTTGGCGGAAAGATAGCCGATGTAAAAAAATACACACTTCCGGGCGGAGATAAAAGAAATCTGGTAATTATTGAGAAGATCAGAGAGACTCCGCCGCAGTATCCGCGGGTATCCGCTAAAATAGCAAAAAAACCACTTTAGGGAATCTCTAAAAACCCATTTGAGAGAAAACGAGTCATCCGCGTCGAATATTTCGTCAAGTCTCCTCACCTTGCGCCAGCAAGCCTTCGGAGCCTTTCCTCGTCTTCGACACGGCTGCCACATTTTCTCTTTTCAAAGCGGTTTTTAGAGGTACCCAAAAGTCGTGCGGTATTGCCTGAAAAATAATAAAAAACCCAGACTTATCGTCCGGGTTTTTATTGGCGCAGAAAGAGGGATTTGAACCCTTTCGAAATGGCTGTTAAATGCTTATTTGATGCGGTACTGTGAAAAATCGTGGCAAATTTTGTGGCAAGTATCTTTATTTACAAAATTTTTGCGAGCTTATCCATAGCGTTGTTGATCTTGATGGCGGCAGCCTCCTGCTCAGAGCGGAAAGTGTGCTGATACACTTGTTTTATCATGTATGGAGTGCTCTGCCCGAGTCTTTCCATTGCATATTTGTCCGGTACTCCTTCTTTAAGCATCATGGAAGCGTAAGCGTGGCGGAGCTCATGCATCTTGTATTTCGGGAGACCGAGATCAGTGCATATCTTCTGAAAAGCTCTCAGAACACCCGATGTCGTTCTGAATGGACTTATGTGTTCATTTTTACATTCATCTGCATCAAGGATCTGTTTCAGATATTCCGGAACTTCAATTATCCTGTTGCTTGCATAGGATTTCGGGCGCTCTTTTCGTACAAGCTTTCCGTTTTCATCGGGAACTACAGCTGCGTGTATGTGTATTGTGGATCCATCGTAGTCTTTCCAAAGGAGAGCTGCTATTTCGGACTGCCGACATCCGCACATGATTGCGATAAGCACAGGTATTTCGCAGCTTTTTCCGTTAATTGCTTTTATGATGACAGACAAGTCATCGGGGGACGGAACATTGTACTCCCTCTTTTCCTTCGGTTTCAGCATGAT
Organism: uncultured Clostridia bacterium; assembly: GCA_946617595.1. Lineage (GTDB taxonomy): Bacteria > Bacillota > Clostridia > Oscillospirales > Ruminococcaceae > Ruminiclostridium_E. Next base: position 23,230 of record CAMOKN010000035.1, on the reverse strand, counting down.
CTCGTCCATATCGAGCCGGATCTTGTTCTGTTTGAGGACAGCAGACAGAAGTCCGAACTGATTATTGATTGATTTGGGTGAATATCTCGCTGCATTCTCATTTGCCCATTTTTGAAGTCTTAACTCGCTCAGCTGTTCAAGTTTGAGATCCTTTATGCTCTCGTATGCGTTTCTCTGGGCAATCTTATATCCACGAATCGTAGAAGGGGAGAGGGTATTTGACTTGCTCTCTATATATTTATCTATCGCTTTGTCAAGGGTTAAGTCCGCCGGCTTTTCTTTACGCGTGAGCAGCCATTCATTCGCCTGAAATTCAGCTTCTTTTTTCGTGTCAGCTGTGAATGACCTCGTTTTACCAGTCCGTTTGTCATAGACCCGGACGCGGTAACTCCCTGATGGTAGTTTTTTCGCAGTTGCCATTAGAATACCTCCTTAAATGCGATTTTTGCAGAAAATCTGCAAATTTCGGCCTGAAAGTTGACATTTTCACGGAGATATGCTATACTTTATCTGTCGAGGTTCGGGTAGCAATACTCCGGGCTCATCCCTTCACTGATTGCAGTCGGTGAGGGGATTTTTACTTTTTACGCATTATCGTACTTGCTTATCTCCATTTGCTCAAACAGTGCGTTTTGAAGCACCTGTGAGAAGTTTATACCGCGATCGGTTGCCATATCATTGAGCCAAGCAGGAATAGTAAGGGTTTTCTTTACAGACTTGTTCTTTGCAAGAGCTGTTGAAAGGTCGGTCTCTACAAGTGTGGGGAATGCGTCTGCACTGACTTTCATTTTTGAAATGGAGCTTGCTTTCGGAAGAGGCTTCTTCTGTTCGAGAAGTACCATGCAGTATCCTTCAAGAGCTTCCTTTGCGTTGTCGAGTGCATCGGATATGTCGTCTCCGTAGGAATTGCAGCCGTCAAGATCGGGAAACTCAACCCATACGCTGCCTTCTTCTGTGTGAAATATTGCCGGATAAATAAGTTTCATATTAATACCTCCATTAAGCTGAAAACATGGGGCTTACTTTGTTTTCAGCCCCGTGTTTTTCAGAATTTTGTTCAGCAGCCCTGTCGGAACATCTTTACCGTGAACGGGAACGGTCTCAATTTGGTTTCCCTTTTGAATGATGTGGTGACTGCCGTGAACTCTGACTTCCGTCCACCCGTCTTTCAGGAGAGCCTTTAATAAGTCTTTGTCTCTCATTGTTCCCTCCTTACAATATCATTATAACACGTATATACGTGTTTGTCAAGGCTTTTTGAAAAATATTTTCTGTTCAGGGCTGTGTTATTTATGCGTTTTCATCATCTTCCATGACGATGTACTCATCTTTCTCAATAAGCATATCTAAAAATGATTTTACCATTGTTAAACCTTTTAAATTAAATGAATATAATTCGATAACAATATCGTAAGCAAGCATAATTTCTTTATTATTTGTGAAACCTTTTTCTAAACATTTTAATAAAACTTCTCTGCTGTTAGTAATATCATTTACAAATTTTTCAAATTCTTCATCCCATTGTTCATCGCTTTCGTCTATTAATACATTGGGGTTTAATTCTAATACTTTTGATAGAGCTAATATTCTGTCTCTTCGCATATTGGCAATATAGCCTGTTTCCCATTTCTTTACAGTACTTTTACTTACTCCAACGGCATTTCCTACCTCTTCGAGAGTAAGACCAAGTTCTTTTCGACGCATCTCTATTATTTTGCCAATGGTAGTCATTATATCACCCCCTGTCTTTGAGATTATTATAACACAAAAGTTTCTAAAACGCAACTGTTTTTTCTCAAAAAATAAAAAAGTTTCCAAAAGGGGTTGACATTTGTAAAAATATGTGATATGATAAAAGTGTCCTAAAGGAAACAAATAAAAAGGTGGTGATATAATGAACGAAAGTGCATTGCGCGCAGAGATTGCAAGAAAAAACTATACAATTCCAACTATAGCAGATGCTATAGGTATCGGTAAAAAGGCTATGTATGCGAAAATGCGCGGAGAAAGTCAGTTTAAGCAAGCAGAAATTAAAACACTAAAATCATTGCTTTCACTTACTGATGAACAAACTATTGATATTTTTTTTGCAGAATAGGTTTCGTAAAGGAAACATTAAGGAGGACAACACATGAACGAACTGATCACGATCAACTACGAAAACGAAAGACCCACCGTGAGTGGCAGGGAACTCCACGAGGCGCTCGGGATTGAGACACCTTATCACAAGTGGTTTCCAAGAATGTGCGAGTATGGCTTTGCCGAGGGCGAGGACTTCAACTCGGACAAAAATGTCCGGGTTCAAAAGGAGGGCGACAGAGATGTTGCACGAGAGGTCATAGACCACCAGCTCACAATCCCTATGGCTAAAGAGCTGTGTATGCTCCAGCGTAACGAGAAGGGCAAGCAGTTCAGACAGTACTTTATCAAGGTCGAAGAGATGTGGAACAGCCCTGAGATGATAATGAAAAGAGCTTTGGAGATAGCAAATGAAAATGTCAAGCGGCTCGAAATCAAAGTTTCATCTCTCACGGTAGATAAACAGATCATGCAGCCAAAAGCGGACTACTTCGATGAGCTTGTTGACAGGAATCTGCTCACAGGTATTCGGGAGACTGCAAAGGAGTTGCAGGTAAAACCAAAGGCTTTTGTGAACTTTCTGCTTGATAAGAAATATCTCTATCGGGACAATAAAGGAAAGCTGATGCCGTATGCAAAGCAGGTAGAAGCAAATCTGTTTGAACTGAAAGAGTTCACAAACGAAAAGACAGGCTTTTCAAGCACGCAGACGCTTATAACGCCCAAAGGCAAGGAGACTTTCAGACTTTTACTTATAGGAAAGTGAGACGGCTAAATGGAAATCATTTCAATAACACCCCGTGGCAGCCCCCAAAACGCACGCACAGCACAAAACGGACAGCGGGTAAGGAAAAGTGCCGTTAAGGCGCAAAAATCGAATACAGAGCCGTTCCGCGCGGTCTTGCTCGATGTTATGAGAAAGGGGCAATATTATGTCAAAGGTAAACCTTAACGCAAAACCGTGGCGCTGCATAGGAGACAATATTCGTATTCTTCTTGCTGTAAGGAATATGCCACGCAAAGAGTTCGCGAAAAGAATGATGATTTCAACAGGCCAGCTTTCCCGGTGGATCACTGGCTACACGGCTGTACCGACAGAGAGTATTTACAAAGCGGCAAATATACTGAAAGTTAATCCCGAAGAGCTCATGGTTCCTATCAGGTACAGCGAAAACTGTGTAAAAATGGAGGTAAGACAGGCAATATGAGTAAGAGTAAATACATATCCCTTGCGATCCTTACAGCGGCACTCGCTGTACTGATCTATGGCGTGCCGGCTCTCACTGTTATGGACAACCTGTTCCCGGCAGTGATAGTATGCATAGCCTGCATTGTGACTATGGCAATAACTGTTTTCAAGGGAGGACTTACAGATGTCTCCGGAGAATAAAAAAGAAGCCCCACAGATAAATCCGCAGGACAAAAACATAAATATTCACAAGAACATAATAACAGAAAACTGCGGATTTGTCAAGAGGGAGCTTGTGGTTGACAACTTCGCGGGTGGTGGCGGTGCTTCCACCGGTATTGAACAGGCTATCGGGCGAAGCGTTGACATAGCGATAAACCACGATCCGGACGCGATAGCAATGCACAAGGCAAACCACCCGGGGACAAAGCATTACTGCGAAAACGTCTGGGACGTTGACCCGAAGGAAGCGTGCAACGGCCGCCCGGTCGGGCTTGCGTGGTTCTCTCCGGACTGCACACACTTTTCGAGAGCAAAAGGCGGGAAGCCTGTTGACAAGAACATCCGGGGTCTTGCATGGGTTACGCTCCGCTGGGCTTATGAAGTCCGTCCGAGGGTGATAATGCTTGAAAACGTCCCTGAGATACAGACATGGGGACCTCTCGGAGCCGACGGCAGACCGATAAAGGAGCGAGCTGGTGAGACGTTCGACGCTTTCTGCTGTATGCTCGGAAAGTCGGGATATCCGAGAAACAGTCCTGCATTCCTTGAAATGTGCGAAGCGCTGAACATTTCGCCGGACTCGGAGCAGGCAAGAACGATCTCGGACGGGCTCGGCTATGATGTACAATACAGGATCCTCAGATCGTGCGATTATGGAGCGCCGACAACGCGAACACGGTTCTACATGATAGCACGGTGTGACGATGAACCGATAGTCTTTCCTGAGCCTACGCATGGCAAAGGGCGTAAGCCTTACAGGACGGCGGCAGAGATCATCGACTGGAACGTACCTGCAAAGAGCATTTTCGAGAGGGATAAGCCACTTGCAGAAAACACGCTGAAACGCATAGCACGGGGCATAAAGAAGTTTGTTATCGACAATCCGGAGCCGTTTATCGTCGGAGATAATGCAGCTTCGATTATCCAGTACCACAGCGAAACTGCCGCTGATGAAGTCCGCGGTCAGGAGCTCACAGAACCGCTTATGACAGTTGATACTTCCCCACGTTACGCGCTGTCGGTAGCGCACATAATGAAGAACTACGGTGGCGGTTACAAGGGTGCAGGAAGTGCCGCTGATAAGCCGCTCGGTACGATAACGGCGGTAGATCATAACGAGCTTGTAACGGCGCATATCCTCACGATGCGGAACCACATGGACGGTCAGAGGATAGATGAACCGCTCGGAACAATATCGTGTTCAGGTGCTCACCACGCAGAGGTACAGGCCTTCCTCGTCAAATACTTCTCGACGGGTACCGCGAAGCCGGTGACGGAACCGCTCGACACGATCACAACAAAAGAGCGCTTCGGACTTGTGACCATTCACGGCGAAGATTACATCATCACCGATATCCGAATGAGAATGCTCACGCCGAGGGAGCTGTTCCGGGCGCAGGGATTCCCCGAAAGCTACATAATAGATCACGACAGCGAAGGCAGACCATACCCGAAGTCAAAACAGGTCGCACGCTGCGGGAACGCGGTCACTCCGCCGGTACCGTGTGCGCTGGTAAGGGCAAATTTGCCGGAGATGTGCGGAGGTGAGAGCTTGAATGCGCGTAGCTCTGCATGATGCTGAACGTGAACACATGCCACATAAGACTTTTCCAAATTATGCTTTGATGAAGATATCAGCTTATCACAAATTGCTCGGTGATACTGTCGAATGGTGGAACAGCTTTGATCAATACGACAGAGTGTATAGCAGCAAAGTGTTTGACTTCACTCCGGAAAATCCGTATCTTCCGCCGGATACGATCAAAGGCGGAACAGGCTACAGACTGTTTAATACTCTTCCAATTGAGATCGACAATGTTTTCCCTGATTACAGCATTTATCCGGACTGCGATTATGCTATTGGATATCTGACAAGAGGCTGTATTCGGAATTGCCCATGGTGCTATGTACCGCGTAAGGAAGGCAAGATTAAGCCGTACAGACGATGGCAGGAGCTTGTGAGAAGCGATACAAAAAAGCTTGCTCTTATGGATAACAATATTCTCGCTTGTGATTATGGTATCTCACAGCTTGCAGAACTTTCGGAAACTGATTATATTATTGACATCAATCAAGGTATGGATATCCGGCTTTTGAATGATGAGATAGTTCAGATACTTGCAAAAATGAAATGGCATCGGTTTATCCGCTTCTCATGTTACACTCGCTCACAGCTTCCATATTTCCACGAAGCTATACGTTTTTTTGATAAATACGGTGTCGCAAAGAGCAGAATTTTCATATATATACTCGTCCGAGAGGATATTGACGATGCCGCTGAGCGCGTTGCAGAACTAAACGGAATGTGTAAGTCATGGACATTGTATGCACAAGCAGAACGGAATGAGCCGAGAGGCATTATACCAAATAAGATGCAACTTGAATTTGCACAGCGGTATGTGTATGGAAGGCTTTATAAGCGAGAATCATGGCAGGAATACTGTCAAAGAAAAAATTTTATATGAAAGGACGATCACAATGGTAAGATGTATAAACTGCGGTAACTACTTCTACAAATGGGAACTAATCACATGGGGCGGCTCTCCCCGCTGCCCGTTGTGCTGTGACACAGGGGATTTTGAAGAGTATAAGGAGTAATACAATGACAATAAATGAATTTATAAATGAACAAGCGGAAATACGGGCAAAGGCTGCTCAGGCTCTCATGGAACCGCTTGAGATCAACGGCATAGAGATAAAGGCAGGCTGCACTGAGGAGGGAATAGAGGTAGAAAAAGGTATAGGTTTTCTTGCTAAGGCTCTCGGCTGTGAAGATGATCTTCAGACAACAGATGAGGTGTACAGATACGATGATTCGCAGATACGAAGAACTATATCTTTCTGCCTTAACGGAACGAGGTTTTATAAGATTAATTATGTAAAGAAGGAGGAAACAGAAAATGAATGAGATAACAAATGCGCCGGCTACCGGCGAAACTGCTCTCGCTGCGGTAGAGCAGTCCAACACATTCGATATGTATCAGAACCGCGAAACTATGAAATTTGTTTTTGACACGGCGAAAATGCTCTCTAAAACGGAACTTGTTCCGCAGAGCTATCAGAACAAGCTGGAGAACTGTGTTATCGCTATCGACATGGCGAACAGAATGGGCGTTTCTCCGATGTTCGTGATGCAGAACCTTTATGTGGTCAAGGGTAAACCGAGCTGGAGCGGTCAGGCTTGTATGTCCCTCATACAGGCTTGCGGACGGTTTGAGAACATAAAGACTGTTTATTCCGGCGATAAGGGAACGGAAGCGAGGGGCTGTCATATAACAGCAATTCGCATTTCGGACGGTGAGACTGTCGAGGGTCCCGAAGTGACAATCTCAATGGCAAAGGCTGAAGGTTGGATGTCCAATCCGAAGTGGCGCAACATACCGGAGCTGATGCTCGCTTACAGGGCAGCAGCGTTCTTTGCAAGAATATACTGCCCTGACGCTCTCATGGGTGTTCAGACAGCGGAAGAAAACGAAGATGTATTTTCGCGGGTACGCAGGACAAAAGCACCCGACGCACTTGGAGGTGATGAGTAATGGAACTTAACAACGAAAACTATTTCAGCACAGAAAACCAGATGCAGTATATGGGGGCTTCTCAGTTCGGAGCATTTCTGAAATGCGAAGCTGCTGCCCTTGCGGATCTGGACGGTACATATCCGAGAAAAGTGACCGATGCACTTCTCGTCGGTTCGTATGTGGACGCATACTACGAGGGCACTCTTGATAAATTCAAGGCTGAACACCCCGAAATCCTCACCCAGAAGGGCGAGCTCAAGGCGCAGTACAAACACGCTGATGAAATCATTCAGCGGGCCGAGCGTGATGAGATGTTCAAAAAGTATATGAGCGGCGAAAAGCAGGTCATCTTTACCGGAAAGATCGCGGGCATTCCTTACAAGATAAAGGTTGACAGCTACCACCCCGACAAGTGCATCGTGGATCTCAAATGCGTCAAGGACTTTGATAGTGTATGGGACGGCAAGAACAAGACTCGCAAGAATTTTATTGAGCATTGGGGCTATCTCCGTCAGGCGGCTATCTATCAGGAGATCGTAAGGCAGAACACGGGAAAGGTTCTCCCGTTCTATATAGCAGCCATAACCAAAGAGCCTGAACCGAATATCGAGATCATATATATCCCTGATGAATATCTTGTTGATGCCCTTAAGCAGGTCGAGGAATTCTCTCCGAGGTTCAATATGATAAAGCACGGGGAGATCAAACCGGAGCGCTGCGGCGGCTGTGACTACTGCAAGTTTACCAAGGTACTCAAAGAACCGTTCAATTACGCGGACATGACAACGGCGGAGGCTTTTGAAGATGTATAACAAAGTCATCATGCTCGGCAGGATCACTCAGGACCTTGAACTGAAAACAACACCGAACGGTGTTTCCGTTCTTCAGTTCAGTATCGCTTGTGACCGGCGGTACCAAACCAAGGGTGAAGAAAAGAAGTCCGATTTTTTTAACTGCGTCGCATGGCGTAATGAAGCGGAGTTTATTTCAAAATACTGGTCGAAAGGCAGACCGATACTTATTGAGGGAGAGCTTCAGAACAGGAGCTATGACGATAAGAACGGCGTAAAAAGGTATGTTACCGAGATCATTGTTGACCGTGCGACATTCACGGGAGACAAGAAACCGGAAGGAAGTGGGAGCGGTAATTCAGCTCCCCCGCTTCCGCCGGATCCGGGTTCATCAACCAGCAGTGATTTTGTTCCCGCCGATACCAAAAACACAAATGTGACCGTACAGAAACAGGACAATGATGACTATCCGTTCTGAGAAAGGAAAACGATATGAAAAACGAAAAATCAATAATCCAGATGGCAAAAGGCGCTATTGAGGAGCGCATAGACTACGAAATGGCAAAGATCGTCGAGAATATCCGCGACGAATCCACGAAAGCGTCCGCTCCCCGTGAGCTGACCGTAAAGATAAAGCTGACACCCGATGACAAGCGCGAAACGATACAGGTATCGGCTACAGCGAGCTCGAAGTTACAGCCCACAACACCTATCGTGACGGCGCTGTATATGGGCACAGACCTCGACGGCACTATCGGCGCAGTCGAAATGACACCGCAGATACCCGGTCAGAGGTTCGCAGACGGTGGAGAGCAGGAACAGCCTGCACAGCTCAAACTTATTAAATTAGCTTAACGGAGGTACATATCATGAATGAAGTATCAATAATCAAGGACGCAATGCAGAAGATCGAGGAGCTTGTGAAAAGCTCTGTGGATGTAAGAGAAGTAAACGGTCGCGCATATCTTATTAGCGACGACACCTACGAGGAAATACGGCCGGATGTTCTTCCGCTTCCGGACCTCTACAGATTTTCAAGCCTTGACGGTCTTGTAAAGATGATCCGCAAGGAGCATAAAGACATAGCAGAAGCGTGCGGTGTTCCCGACGTTCTGTATGTCAATGTCACATCACCGACGAGCGTTGATGTATCGACCTGTGTTGACGGTTTTAACCGCCGCGCATTTCTCTATCACGCAAGCTATGAATTTTCGCGTAAATGGATAGGTGCGAACTGGTTCGAGCATGAGGAAGCTATGATCGTTCTCCGCTCTCAGTTTATCCAGAACGAGGGTACAGAATACCTGCTTGACTTCCTTTCCCGCGTAAGCGACGAAAACAGCGTATCTTCGGACGACAACGGCATGACACAGACGGTGCAGGTCAAGAAAGGCATTGCCCTTGCAGCTCGTGAGCAGGTCAGACCTATAGTGAACCTCAGACCATACCGCACATTCCTTGAGGTAGAACAGCCGGAGAGCGCGTTCCTTATCCGTGTCCGTGAGGGTATGCAGGTCGGCATAATCGAAGCCGACGGCGGTATGTGGAAGATCGCGGCGCGGCGTTCGGTTGTTGAATATCTCGAAAAGGAGCTCAAAGAGCTTATTGACAGCGGCAATGTAGTCGTCTTCCTCTGATGACACCGAGAGAATTATCCGAGGAAGTAAAGCAGCTCGTTCCTATGAGCGTGGCGGTGAGGCATTACGGTTTTGAGCCGGACAGGGCAGGGTTTATTTTCTGCCCGTTCCACGCCGAGAAAACCGCCTCATGCAAGATCTATGAATCATCGTTTTACTGCTTCGGATGCGGAGCCGGTGGAGATTTGATAAACTTCGTGAAATTGCTCTACGGTCTTAACTTTAAAGCCGCGCTCATGCGGCTGAATACCGATTTTAACCTTAATATCGGTGTAGGAAGGTCGCAGAACGGCACGGATCCCGAACGGCTCAGGCAAATAAACGCAGAGAGGAGGCAGCGGGAGAGGGAGCTACAGAAATATAGGGAAAAGTACAACAGCTATGCTGTTATGTTCCGGGAGCTGTGGACAAAGCAGAAAACACAGCCGCTTACCGAGAATGAACGGATAAAGCTGAACATCCTTGATGACTGGCTCTATGAAAACCCGTACAGATGATGGAATTCAATTACAAGCTTGAAGATTTCAACGATATTGCCCCATACGAAGACCTCGAAAAGATCGAGGATCCGTTCAAGAAGCAGATAGCGGAAAACCAGCTCGAAATATATGCCAAAAACCTTGGATTCAAGGCATTTAAGAAAACTCTTGCCGGGTATCGGAAGTCTCTTAAACAGCCTTTTGAAGACACAATGGACTATAAGGTGTCTGACTTTCAAGGACAGGAATTCGAGCTTAAGCTAAAGAAGTGGAACGCTGATGAAACAGGTATCTGGCGCGTCGGCAGAGACGGAACGCGGGAGCTGGCCTGCTTTCATCCTATATATCCGATACAGCGCTTTGAGGATATAGAGACCTCAAAGGAAAAATACAAGATCGAGTACCGGCGCGGACAGTCGAGAAAGAAAAAGACAAAGATAGTTGATTCTGAGATCCTGTGCAATGCGAACAAAATCGTATCGCTTGCGGGTGACGGGGTTTCGGTTACGTCTGAGACAGCACGGAGCCTTGTCAGCTATTTCAATGAGATCATCAACGAGAATTATGATGAAATACCTCTCGTTCCTTCAATCAGTCACCTCGGCTGGTGTTCGGAAGGATTTGTGCCATACATAGAGGGCGTGGAGTTCGATGGGGATGCGCGGTATGCGAAGATATTTCAGAGCATACGGCTTAAAGGAAGCTTCGATGCGTGGGTGGAAGAAATATGCAAGTGCCGCGAATATAACCTTACAGCGAGAATAGTTATTGCTGCTTCATTTGCAAGCAGTCTGATTGAGCCGCTTCATGCACTGCCGTTTATTGTCCATTTATGGGGCGGCAGCGGCACCGGTAAGACCGTCGCACAAATGGCGGCGGCTTCCGTGTGGGGCGATCCGGTCAAAGGTAACGGCATATTTGCAACGGTCAAAGGTTCGGACTCGGGTTTTGAATTCAAGGCTAATTTTCTTCGCAGTATTCCGATGCTGCTCGATGAAACTCAGCTCCTTGATAAAGGCAAGAACGGCACTCCGAAATTCAAGATATATGAGCTTGCGGAAGGTGTCGGAAAGACCAGAGGAACAGTAAATCTCGGACTTGCTGATGTTCCGGTATGGAATAACTGTTTTATTACTTCCGGAGAGACACCGATAGTAGGAGAACAGGAAGGCGCCGGAGCTATGAACCGAGTGATCGAGGTAGCTTGTGCAGCTGACAAGAAAATTATCGAAAACGGACCTTATACCGCGAATTTTTTCACAAAAAACTATGGTTTTGGCGGGAAAATGTTCATTTATCGTCTTAATCAGGACGAAAACCTTGAAAAAGCGTCTGCAATATACGAAAAGCATCGTGCGGCTTGCATTGATTATAAGGCAACAGAAAAGCAGGCTATGGCAGCGGCTGTGATCCTGACCGCCGATGAGCTTATTACAGACTGGTTCTTCGGCGGAAAAGCTCTGACCGCGAACGATATGTCAGAGTTCCTTAAAAGCGCCGAGGCGGTTTCTTCGGAGATACGCGGCTATGAGTATATGTGCGGCTGGGTAGCGGCAAATCATAACCGCTTCGGCGCTGTTGAGAACGGCGAATGCTACGGAGAGATTGAGGAAACCGGAAACAGGGCAACTGTCTATATTATACGTTCTGTATTTGACCGTGCCTGCGGAGAAGCGGGTATAAATCCGAAGGCTCTGCTTGCATATCTCCGGCACAAAAACCTCATAAAGATACGCGGAGACGGAAAAGGATACTGCGTGAACAGGAGAATGTTTCCGGGTATGCCTGTAACTCAATGCATCGCAATGTATATTATCGGTGAAGATGACCGGGAACACGATGATTTTGATGATATTGAATTTTGAGCGGTTACACCCGTGTAACAAATGGTGTAACCAAGAAAAGGCTTAACAATGCGGGTTTGAACGTACCTGTTACACTGTTACACCGTTACACCAAAAACAGACACACATATATACGCGAAAAAATATTTATTTTCATAAAGAAAAAAATAAATCTCTCCTTATAGATAACTTGAAAAATGGTGTAACAGTGTAACAAAACCCGCGAACACGCACAAATAAAGCGCTTGCGCAGTTACACCGAAGTGTAACGCGGTGTAACTGTGTAACGCAGAAAGGAGAATAATGCAGCTAAGAGATTACCAGCTCGACCTTGTTTCCCGCGTTCATGATGCATGGCGGCAAGGATACAAGCGCCCGTGCATCGTGCTTCCCTGCGGCGGCGGTAAATCTATCATCACCGCAGACATGGCAAAACGAACGACGGATAACGGGAAGCGTGTCCTGTTCCTCGTCCATCGGCGGGAGCTGTGTGAACAGATAGAAAACACGTTCCGGGCATACGGTGTTGATATGTCTCTCTGTCATGTCGGTATGGTGCAGACTATAACGCGGCGGCTGAAGAAGACCGAGAAGCCCGCGCTTATCATCACAGACGAAAATCATCACTGTCTGGCAGCAAGCTACAAGCGGATATATGAATACTTCGACAGTCATTGCGTAGGAGTTACGGCAACACCGGTAAGACTTAACGGGGGCGGTCTCGGAGAGATCAACGACTGCTTGCTGGTAGGCATCTCCGCGAAGGAGCTTATCGCTCGGAAATGTCTTTCTCCGTATGAGTACTACGCTCCGCCGGTCGCTGATCTGTCGGGTATCAAATCCCGCAATGGCGACTATGCTCCGGAAGACATCGAGGTCGCGCTTGCAAAGCCTCACATATACGGCGATGTTATCGGGTACTACAAGATGCTTTCCGAGGGAAAGAAAGCTATCTGCTATTGTGCGACGATAAAGCACTCAAAGGAAATGGCGGAAGCGTTCCGAGATGTCGGGATAAATGCCGCTCACATCGACGGTACCACACCGAAGGGAGAACGGGCGGAGATGATAAGCGCGTTCCGTTCGGGAGCGATACAGATACTCTGCAATGTCGATCTCATATCCGAGGGATTCGACGTTCCTGACTGCAATACCTCGATACTACTCAGACCGACAAAGTCTCTGACGCTCTACATTCAGCAGTCTATGCGCTGTATGAGGTATCAGGAAGGAAAAATGGCGATCATCATAGACCATGTCGGGAATGTTCACCGGCACGGGCTCCCGGATCAGAACAGAGAATGGACGCTTGAACCGAAGCCGCAGCGGGCAAAGAAAAACGAGGTATCTATCAGACAATGTCCGGACTGCTTCTATACTCATGAACCGGCTCCCGTTTGTCCGAACTGCGGACACATCTACGAGGTTGAGAAAAAGGAGATCAAGGAGATGCAGGAAATAGGTCTGACACTTCTGAACGGGAAAGATATGATATTCGAGAAGGTAAAGAAGTATGTGTCTCCCGACCAATGCGGAACGATTCAGGAATTGTACGCATTCGCCAAAGCAAAGCATTATAAGCCGGGATGGGCTTACTATCAGGCACGAAAGAGAGGATACTTACATTGACAGAGCAGGATATACAAAACTCGATCCGCATTGAACTCTCGAAGCATGGTTTTTTCACTGAGAGAATCAATGTCGGCGAAGGGTTCCTTGTTCCTAAGGAATTATTCGAAGTAATCAAAAGAAAATGCCCAGACTTGCCGCTTCACAAGATCAGCTATTTCAAAACGGGAGCGGTAAAGGGGCGCTCGGACTTATCGGCGATAAAAGACGGTCGGATATATTATCTTGAAGTGAAAACGCCGACCGGCACGGTCAAACCGGATCAGAAAAAGTTTCTTGCGGTCATGCGTGACCGCTACGGATGCGCCGCCGGTGTTGTCCGAAGCGTCGATGACGCTCTGGAGCTTGTAGGGGTGATCAAATGACCGGGGATCAGATAGATAAGCTCGCAAGGAAAAAGATGCCGCTCCCGGACGAAGCGGGACTATGTGATATGATGTTGTATCATGTTCTCACGGCGCTGTACAGTGATTACCTTAAGGGGGTTATCTCGGAAGCAAACGCCAAGGTCGAGAAAGCCCGCGCTATGGAGAAACATCGTGAACTTGATTTACAAGAGCGGATATATAAGCAAACGACCAAAAGGACGCTTGAGCTTGAAATCATAGCACAAGAAGCTCAGAAGGATCACAAATGTCCTCTTTGCGTGAAGATGTACGATATTTTTACAGGATACCGAGGAAGGGAGACTGAATGAAGAGAATGGTTATAGCAGAAATAATACTCGTGGTGCTGCTTCTTGCGGCAAACATAATGGCATTCATTACCACTTGTTGGTATAGAGACCTTTCCCGCTGCTTTGCAGATCAGGGAGAATGTATAGACCGCCTTGAGGAAGATAACAAGGTTCTGATTTCCGATAAGCGGGAGCTCGTTCGGGAGATCGAGAAGCTGAACGTCGACAAAGACCGCCTTGCCGATGAAGTAAAAGCACTCCGGGAGACGGGCGCTGCGAAATCGCAGCAGGAAGAAAACCAACTCAATGAGTTGGAGTCCGGTGATAATGACGAAATTTTGCAGGCGAATGCAATTTCTTCTAAAGAACGTCTGCCGGAAGGTCACACGAATGTGATCTCCGGTATGCCGTACACCTCGATCACAGACAAGAAGTCCGAGCAATGGGCTTTACAGCTTGCGGCATACACCGGAAAGTACGGTATCCGTAGTTATTTTGACGGAGATCACATATACTTCCTCGCCGCTATGGGCAGCGCTTACGGACGGACGATTGGTGACACGTTCAGGGTGACGCTCAGATGCGGAACGGTTCTGTATGTTATGCTTGCGGAGTTCAAGGACGACGGAACGGATCCGAATTTCTTCGGACACCCGACAACACACGCCGACGGTTATGACGTGACCTGTGTTCTGGAGTTCATCTACGACGCGGAGCATATCGACAGCAAGGCTCTGCAAGCCGGAAACTTCTGCAATATCGAGTGCTTCGGCGGTCTCCACGGTTACGGCGGAGATATTGTGAAGATTGAGTATCTTGGAAGGAAGTGGGAACCGTGACATTGAATGAAGAACAGATACGCAAAGATGATGAAAGAAAGGAGAGAAGAATGGAAGAGATGATGACAGATGTTGAAATGGTTTCATCGGTAAGAGAAATCAAGAATATGTGCATTAAACAGTATAAGGAGCACAAAAGCTGCAATCAATGTGTCTTTCATAAAGTTGTTCGTGGAGTTAGCGAGTGTTGTCTTGGTTCGCTACCGTATAGGTGGGATGTTCCGGACGATGAAAACGAAACGAACGCCGATATTGTGAAGATTGAGTATTTAGGCAGGAGGTGGGAGCCGTGACGAAGGATGAGTTTATAGACGGCATTAGCGCGTTGAAACAAAGCGAATGGTTTAACAGAGGGAAAGAGTATAAAGAGCTTATTATAGACGGCCTACCGTTTCCAAATGTAGAACACGTTGAGTACCTTGCACGCAAAGAGGCCATTGAAACTGTGTGCGATTTGTTCAGCAAAGACTTTAAATGCAAGGAAGACAAGGACAACAGCAAGGAAAAGATTCAAGGGAGAAGTTATATATGCGGAAGATGTGGCTATAAAGCAAGTGGTCTTACGCCTAATTTTAACCGTTGTCCGATTTGTAGCCGTGCGATGCTCGGGGAGACGATTGATATGTAGGAGGTGGGAACCGTGAGCGAATATATAGAACGCGAAAAAATACAGTATCACAGAAATTACCAAAAAGATGGAGCGTGGTTTGCATATAAATCTGAGATTGAACGTATTCTTCCATCCGATGTTATGCCAATACATCACTGCTCAACATGCGGAAGAAATGCAGATAACGGGGGTATGTATGAAGACGGTAGAACAATGTGTCCTATACAAGAGCACTATGCATTATTGAGAGACGGGTTTTGTCATTTGTACAGCCCTGCAAAACCTATTAACTGCGGCGCGAAAATGGACGAGGAGGCAGAAAATGTATAAAGCAAAGCACGTTGACACCGAAAAAGCCTTGAAGTACTTAGAAGAGCTGAGGCACAGATATTATCAAGAATGTGAGGCAGAAAAGCAAAAAGTAGCAAGATATTATTCGGGATTACAAAAAGGGCTTGATATTGCAGAAGATATCTTCTTGTGCAGTAATTATGAATCAGACGAAAGCGAGGACAACAACAATGAGTGAGCTTAAATGCTGTCCCTTTTGTGGGGGAGAAGCTGATATTCAATGCGTTCCTACCTTTGAGGGAAAACATTATTATGGCTTATGCTTAAAATGTAAAGTTCGCACGCGCTATAGGGATACAGAAAGCGAAGCCGTTACAGACTGGAACACTCGGCACGAGTGCAAGTGCAATAAAGAAGATATGTGGACTTATGTATGCGGATATAGGGAGGATTAACAATGTTTGACCAGAACATAAAAGCCGACGCAGGATTTACATTTGAGGAGGACGACAATGACAGCTAAAGAATACCTGAAACGCTACCGCACCCTGAACGCGTACATAGACTGCAAGCTTGAAGAGGTCGCAAAGCTTAGGGCTCTTGCTACACGGCTGTCACCTACTGCGCGTTTTGACAAGAGCGGCAATGTTTCGGATAAAGTCGGACGCACTGCCGCGAAGATCGTTGATCTTGAAAGTGAGATCGACAGGGAAGTGGATGAACTTGTAGAGATACGAAGTGAGATCATGCGAACTATATCCTCTGTTCCGGATATCGAGATCCGCACTATGCTTGAATACCGGTACATAAACGGGTGGAGCTGGCAGAAAATAGCTGCAAAAATGAATTACACAAGAGATCATCTGACCGGTTATCTGCACCGGAAAGCGCTTAGAGCGGTTGATGAATTTATCAATAAAAATGATGTTAACACTTTTTAACACATTTTCTGTGCTATAATGATATTGTAGAAAAATGTACGGCAGTACACATCAGAGGACGCTTGCAGCAGCGGGCGTTCTCGGTTCTACGGCTATGAGAATTCATTTTATTTCATTTAGATTCTCTCCTTAAATGTAAAAAGTCTCGGCGTGTTCGGGGCTTTTTGTTTTGCAAGAAAGGTCGTGAGGTATATGACTGATAAACAGAAAAGGTTCTGCGAGGAATACCTCGTTGACCTGAACGCAACACAAGCCGCAATTCGAGCAGGTTACAAGCCGAGAAGTGCGGGTTCTGTCGGAAGTGAAAACCTTGAAAAACCTGAAATCCGTGCCCACGTAGATCAGATGCTTGCAGATCGTTCTGCCCGGACAGGCGTGAATGCTGACAGAGTTGTCCGTGAGCTTGCAAAGATCGCTTTCATGAAAGGCACAGACGTTATCGACACGGAGACGGGAAATGTCCGGGAAGATGCGACAGACGATGACCGCGCCTGCATTGCCGCTGTCAAGGTAAAGCAGGTGAATGGGGCTGACTTCGACAGTACGGAGCGGGAAATTCGTCTCTGCGACAAAGTCAAGGCGCTGGAGCTTCTCGGAAAGCATCTCGGATTATTCGAGGATAATATCAATGTTGATGTGAATGGGGCGGTGAAGATCATTGACGACATCGGAAACAACGATAAGGCTGAGTGATCTTATAGCACCGTCATTCTACGGCGTACACAGTGATATCAAGTATGGACTGCACACGCATTATGCACTCGGAGGAGGGCGCGGTTCGTGCAAATCCACCTTTGTTTCGATTGAGATAATCAAGGGTATGATGCAGGATCCGGATGCTAATGCGTTGGTTCTCCGTAAGGTTGGTACAACTCTTGCTGAAAGCGTATTCGCACAGATGCAGTGGGCAATACATGCGCTCGGAGTAGATCATCTTTGGCGTGTCAATCAGTCAAAAATAATGCTGATTTTTATACCGACTGGACAGCGTGTCGTATTTCGTGGAGCCGATGATCCGAAGAAGGTCAAGTCCGTAAAACTCCCTCGGGGATATATCAAGTATGTGTGGTATGAGGAAGTTGACGAGTTCACGGGTCCCGACGAGCTGCGCACAATAAATCAGTCAGTTCTCCGTGGCGGTGATAAATTTGCGGTATTTTACACATACAATCCGCCGAAGTCCGCAAAATCATGGGTTAACCGCGAATTTGCCGTATCTTCGGTAGATACTCTTACACATCGGAGCACATATCTCAGCGTGCCGCGTGAATGGCTCGGAGAGCCGTTCATAGCGGAAGCCGAGCGGCTGAAAAGAACAAATCAGACTGCCTACGATCACGAATACCTCGGTGAGATCACGGGCACCAATGCGGAGATCTTTCCGAATGTAAAACTACGGACGATATCCGATGATGAACTTGAAACATACGACAAGGTCAGACGCGGACTTGACTGGGGATATGGCGCGGATCCGTTCGCGTATGTGGCTCTGCACTTCCAGCGTAACACACGGACGGTTTTTATATATTACGAATATTACAAGCACGGTGCGAAGTTTGACAGCATCTCGGAAGCGATAAAGCAGGAGAACAAGCTGCGTGGTATCATTCACGCTGAAAGCGCCGAGCCGCGTTCAAATGATGAACTCAGGCAGCGCGGACATATCCTTCAGGCGGTCCGCAAAGGTGCCGGCTCCGTCGAGCATGGTATAAAATGGCTGCAAGATCTTGACAGCATTGTGATAGACCCCGACCGCTGCCCTAACGCGGCGCGGGAATTCACGGGCTATGAACTTGTACCGGACGGGAAAGGTGGTTTCCGCGACGGCTTTCCTGATAAGAACAATCACACTATCGACGCTGTGCGCTATGCGCTGGAAGACGATATCGGCAGGCGCAAGGTCGGTGTCATGGATAAATCGAAACTTGGAGTGTACTGATGAACGAACATTTGCCAATATTTACTATTGCCGCACTGCCGGATCCCGAGAAGCTTCCGGCAGTGGCTGCTAAATTCATACAGCGGCACGGGAACGAGATTGATTATCTCACGAAGCTCGACGCTTATTACCGCGGAAAGCAGGATATCCTGAACCGCGTCAAGGACGCAGATCTGAGCAATAACAGGCTCGTCTGCAACCATGCAAAGTATATAGCCGATTTCACCAGTGCATATCTGATAGGCGAACCGGTCACATACACCGCGGACAGTGATATAAAATTTCTGACAGACGCACTGAAAGCCGCCGATGCTCCGACGCAGGACATTGACCTTGCACACGACGGTGCTATTTTCGGCAGAGCGTATGAGATGATATATCTCAACGAGAACGCAGAGATAAAGCTTGCGAAAATATCTCCGCTGTGCGGCTTTGTAGTTTATGATGATACTGTGGAGCAGAGACCGCTGTTCGGAGTGCATTATTATCCGACATTTGACGAAAACGGGCAGAAGACAGGCTACAAGGGCAGCATAAGCACAGACAGCTACATATGGGATATCACGCTTACGGCTACCCGGAGCTTACAGTTTGTGGGAGAACCGATTCCGCACTATTTCGGAAAAGTTCCGCTTGACGAGATATACAACAATGCCGAGAGAATGGGTGATTTCGAGAATGTGATCTCGCTCATTGACGCATACAATACTCTCCAGTCTGACCGTGTGAACGACAAGGAACAGTTCGTCAAGGCTCTGCTCGTCATTACAGGACAGGTGCTCGGAGATACCGACGAGGAAAGCTCGGAGACATACGAAGCGATCAGGAAACACGGTGTAATGACGCTCGATCAGGGCAGTACAGCTTCATTTCTGACACGTCAGCTGGACGAGAGCTCGGTTGAGATACTGTCGAAGTCCATATCTCACGATATTCACAAGTTCAGCGGCGTTCCGGACATGAGCGACGAGAACTTTGCGGGAAATGTTTCGGGAGTGGCTATGAAGTACAAGCTTCTCGCACTCGAACAGATGACGAAGTTCAAGGAACGCTATTTCACCGAGGGTCTGCAGTACCGCCTTGAATGTATCGCAAATGTGCTTCGCGCAAAGGGCGGGGCTGCAATAGATGTGAAAGATATCAAAATACAGTTTACTCACTCACTGCCGGCAAACGAAACAGAGCTTGCACAGCTTATCGGCTCTCTTTCCGGAACGGTATCGCAGGAGACGCTTCTGTCACTGCTTCCGTTCGTCAAGGATCCGGCGGCTGAGGTAAAGGCTGTCAACGATGAAAAACAGGCAAACGCTGAAAGAATGGTAGATTCCATGATGCGCAGCGATATGCACTCACATTTGAATGAATGACTTATGAAGAATTACATACACAGCTTGCCGAAGAGTATGACCGCATTATAGCGGAAACTCTCCGCAAACTGAAAAGAAAAAAGCCGATTACAAGGGAGAAAATAGCGAAAGCTCTGTTCAAAGCCAACAAAGCCTATTGGACAGCGCGTCTCGCGCTCCTTGACGACGACGCGGTAGTTGAAGCGGAGCGTGTTGCAAGGGCGCTTGCGGTGCCTTATGCTCATGCAGCCGAAGAACTCTCCGATCAGGTAAGACGTGTTTTCCCCGGATATCAGAGCGCATTCAATCTGACGCAAAAGGAAGCAGAAGACTTGCTCGACCACGTCGTATATGACCACTCTGTCGCAGATAATCTCCGCACAATGGCGGCAGCTGTAACCGACAGCGAGGAAAAGACCCGCATAATGGCTGAGCTTTCCGCTCCCGCTTACCGGTACAGAATGCAGCGAGCCGAGCAGATCGCAAAGAATGCGCAGGAAACGCTTGAAAGCATAGCACGGAACGAGATAAGGACTGACCGTGCATTTATGCAGACGGAGATCGAAAAGGCGTACAACATCAGCCTTGACGAATCTCAACTCCTTCCGCCTTCCGACGCTGTTATAATAGACTTGTCCGGTCAGTCTCCGCAGAATACCGGCTATATGCCGAGAGCCGAGGAGCCTGTCCGGGATTTTACTCCCACCACAGACCGCGGTATCATGGACAGCTTCACACTGGTAAATGATAAAGCTGTCAAGGAGATCATAGAACACGAGTGGAAAGACGGGAATTTCTCCGAGAAAATATGGAGCAATACCGATGAACTTGCGCGGGAAGTCAAGCAGGTACTTCTTGAAGGCGAGCTGACCGGAGCTTCGGAAGCGAAAATGGCTGCGAAGATCGAGGAGCGTTTTCATGTCGGAATGTACAAGGCGCGGCGCGTCATTCGTACCGAGAGCAACTACTGCATCAATCAGGCAGAGCTGAAAGGAATGAAGGACGCAGGCTTCGACGAGTATGAGTTCATCTCCCTCGGAGAGAACGCAGAGGACGTCTGTGACACCTGTGACGATCTCAACGGCGAGCGGTTCAAGATATCCGAAGCGGCTGTCGGTGTGAACTGTCCTCCGATGCACCCGTTCTGCCGGTGTAAGGTCACCACACCGCAGGAGACGCTTGAAGATATTCAGGCTGACATTGACCGTATGCTTGAAGGAACCTCTATCGAGGAGATTGAGCAAAGGCTTGATATGATGATAGCGGAACGGGAACAGATCGGAACAACGGAAAATTCTGCCGAGGGTGTTGACAAATTCGCTGAAAATGATATAATAAATAATAACGAGACAAACGACGATAAATATCCGGCTGTTACTGATGACGACATTAATCGGGTTCCGAGTATGGATATTTTCGGAGACAATGAACTTAATCTTGCTCATGAACAGGCAAGTCGGGATATTCTTGAAGAAGTAAAAAGACAACAGGAATTAGGTGCTATTGAAAACGGAGTAGAAATTTCAATCATCTACGATAAGGATATGAATGAATTCAACGGAATGAAATACATCGTCGGGGATAAGGATAAAACTGAAATAGTAGACTTGACTGTTCCGTATCACGCTTTCCATACTCATCCCGATGATTGCATGTTCAGTTTATCAGACCTGTTAAATACGGCAGATAGAGATAATATGTTGAGCTTAACCGCGCAGGGAGAGCGCGGGAGCAAGTACGTTGTTGTTAAAACGATTGATTATGACAAAATAGGATATAGAGATTATTTGAACGAACGGTCAAAAGATGAAATATATCAAGTCGGAGATACAATGTTTTCTCTCGGCTTTATGTTTAATGACAAAGACAACTATACAGTAGCTTATGATGCGCTAAGCGATATGCAACAGCAAGAACTCAGAGCTGCAGTGTACAACAAAATGGACGAGATTTTAACAGGCGGTGAAAACTATGGAGTCAAATACTACCATCAAGAGACCGGAATGGCTTACAGATGAAAAGATAGAAGAATACCGTGGTTACATTGCTGACTGTGATAATCCGTACACAAAAGAAGAAGTTGTAGCGTTACCGTTTGACGGAGCAAGAGATATGAAACGGTATCGGGCTTATATGGCAATTGAAGCATTAACAGAATACGGTCTTATGTAAACATTTTTAAGCGCACGCCTTCGGGTATGCGCTGTTTTTATGCCCGAAAGGAGAAATAATGGCGGATATATTTCGTAATACAGAACCGATGAAATTGTCTGTCGGTGTAAAGATCACTAATGCAGAAGAATATGAAAATCTTGTCGATGATGTAAGACAGAAATATGAAGCTTTGCAAGAATCTATCAGACGACTGAATGATTTTCAGCTTGAATATAAGATAGGCTGATTTTGCATTCGCCTGCAAAAATTCAATAACTATAACGCGTACTTCCGAGTATGCGTTATTTTTATACCTAAAACCGAACGGTCGGAGGAATTCGGCCGGGCAAAACAATTATGAACGTTCCGGACACGTTACGGAACGGGCAAGGAGGAAAACTATGTTAATCACAGCTATCAATGCACTGGCAGTTATCGCGGCAATGTCGCGTCCTTTCGCCGCTCCGGACGGCGGAGGAGCAGGGGGACAGGATCCCGCAGGAGCCGGAGAACCTTCCGGAAACGCGAACACTCCCGCAGGAACCGACCCGAAGCAGACAGAACCGAGCTTCGACGATATGCTGAAAAACAAGGCATATCAGAGCGAGTTCGACAAGCGCGTCAACAAGACGCTCGAAACCGCGAAGGAGAAGTGGGACGCCGATGCAAAGGCACAGGCGGACGAGGCGGCAAAGCTGGTGAAGATGAAAGCCGACGAGAAGGAAGAATATCAGAGGAAACAGCGTGAGGACGCTCTCGCAAAGCGCGAGGCGGAGATCACCCGCCGCGAACTGCACGCCGAAGCGATCACACAGCTCACCGCGGACGGACTTCCCGCAAGCCTCGCTGATATCGTGGACTGCACCAGCGCAGACAACTGCAAGAAGTCTATGGAATCCGTCAAAAAGGCTTTCGGAGAAGCCGTCGAGAAGGCGGTCAATGATAAGCTGAAAGGTACAACGCCGAAAACAGGCGGAGGAAACAATTCCGAGGACGCGTTTCTCGCGGGTCTCGGCGTAAAGTAAAACGGAGGTAATTATGGCTAT
>CAMOKN010000034.1 GCA_946617595.1 uncultured Clostridia bacterium | reverse complement strand
ATGATCTATTTTACTGACTATTGCGGGATTGAGCATTATATTATATCTCTGTTTTATCATCTTCTTCATCTCCATTATCACAAAAATCATCATAATGACAATAATAGTAATCATCCCAACCTTTTACTGAATATACACAACAACGACATTGCATAATACGATTGTGAATCTTACAATCAACTTCTTCTTGAGTAAACATAATACTATACACACCCTTTATATTGTAAAAGGATAGCGGAGTTTCCCCCGCTTTCCTTTTTTAGCCTGAAACATTAGCCCGCAGCCTTAGCAAAGAACTTCTTTGCCATTCTGAAAAGATAGATGCAAGCGTAAAGACCTAAGCCGACAACAGCAATGCTAATCAGCACAGGTACAAGTGTAGATACAAGTGTTGTAAACTCACCTTTAAGAGTATTCCCGGCGGAATTGATAATAGTATCAATACCGTTACTTGATGCCGTTGCTCCGTCTTCAGCTGATGCACATACAGTCATAATGGCAGTTACCGCACCGGCAGACACGAGAGCTGCAGCACGTTTAGCTTTTCTTGACATCTTTCCAGCAAACAGCTTTAACTTTTCGAACATTTCTATATCCTCCTTTCATATAATTTCTTTTATTGAATAAAGTGCAAGGCTGAAAAGGTATCCTATAAGCCATATAACGCCACTTACAGCCAAGCCCCCTACACAACCAAGAATAAAAAACTTAAAAATAAAAGACATTTTTTCACTTCCTGAAATGCCGGAACACCAGAGCGCCAAAGATAAGACCGAGCATTATTATCACTCCGAAAAGTAAATTCGCAATGTCTGAGGTGTTCGCATAAGGTACAAATACGTCCATTTTCTCATTATCGAAAAATGATTCGGATTTAAGATTCTGAACATCGGAACGGATCCCGGCTATTTCTTCTTCGATACTCTGTAGGTACGGTCTATAATCAATTATTGTTTCTTCTTCCATTGATAACGACCACCTTTTCCGGCTCCTGCTTCTTGCTTTCGAGCTTGTGCAGCCTTATCTTTAAAACAATGATAGCAAGTGTTACAACAGCTATAAAGATAAGTGCATACGGAAGAGCAGCAAAAACTATTGAGTTAAACTGCTCCATGTTTTACCCCGCTTTCTTCTGCGCGGCTTTTCCCTGCTCCGCTGGAGACTCCGGCGAATCCGCTGAAGGATTAGGCAGCGTTATACCTACAAGCTTGTTTTTCATACCGAATTCAAGATCAATAACCTGATCTACAGCGTCGGTAAGCTGTTCCGGAGTTATCCCCCAGCTGTTAAAGACCTGCTGCTGTATAAACTTGCCGTCTGCGGCATAGCCTACAGTATCATTATCAGGATACGCTACAAATATCTTTATTCCATGCACCCTGTCGCCGTTGTTGTCTTTGAAATCAACGGACTTGAAACCTACCAATGTTACTTTCATCTTGGTATCCTCCTTATTTTTATGCACCACATATATGTGGTTGATATAAATATACCACATATTTGTGGTTTTGTCAATACAAAATTGTGGTATAATATATAAAATTTTATTTTAGGGTGATTTTATGAAAATTTATGAAAGGATAAGGCAATTAAGAGAAGAAACAGGAAAATCACAAAAAGTTACTGCTCAATTACTGGGATATCATACAACAACATATCAGCGTTGGGAAGAAGAATTATGTAACATAAAATTAATAGATGCAATTAATCTTGCTAAATATTACAATGTGTCTATTGATTATATAGCGGGAATTACAGACAGTAAAAAGAAAGAATGGTAACACTAATGGGTTTACTTGAATGGCTATTAGGTGAAGAACCGAGCATTTTTGATCAGATTGGACACGATGATAAAGGCGAATATGCAGAATATATGATAGAATACGCTGTATCTCATAACAACATAGGCGGATATACACGAGTATTAAAAAACGTCTATCTACCGTCCAATTACGGCAAAACAACGGAAATAGATGTTATTCTTTTGACCGAGAAATTTATTTTTGTGTATGAAAGCAAAAACTACAGCGGCTGGATCTTCGGCAGTGCCGACCAAAAATATTGGACTCAATGTCTTGTTAATAAAGAAAAAAACAAGTTTTACAATCCGATAATGCAGAATGAAACGCATATTAAGGCACTTTGCAAGCTCCTTCAGCTTGACCGAAGCAAGTTCAAATCAATGATAGTTTTCAGTGAAAGGTGTGAATTAAAGAAAATTCCTGATGATACCGAGCAAGTAATGATTTTCAAGAGAAAGAAAACTATTGACAGAACGAATGAAACAATGTGGTTTGAACCAAAGCTATTTTCTGAAAAAGAGATCGAAAAAATATACGATATTTTACATCAATACGAAAACGTATCAGATGAAATCAAGCAAAAACACATAGAAAGCATAAAAAAATAACCGCCGTTGCACTTGACAACGACGGGAAACTGTGATATAATGTCATCAGAAAAGCAAAGAGGGTTGCCCTCGGAGCACTAGTTAGTCAAGAAATGACCACCAGGCCGGCGAAAGCATAGGTGGTCATTTCTTTTTATTGCACCGGGAATAAGCCCGATCGCACAAAAAGCTTATCATAGCTGCAATCGACGCAGCATTAATAAGTATGATGTGTATCACTTCCCCAAGGTAGGAAAGCAATACAAGCAACAGTTCCACGCTTTTCACGCTCCTTTGCAGTCCTCTCCCACAATATCATTGCGAGAAATAGCTGCTCCGAGAGCGTTTAACCACCTTTGCCGAATCTCTGGCATCTGCCACAGCTTCAAGCTATTATAGCATATTTTCAACATAATGTCAAACCTTTTGAAAATTCGCACAGAAAGTTATATAATAAATCGCGCAAATATATAATATAGTTAGATACTTAAACGATAATTGAGAAATTGCCCTCAAACGCAGACAAGCAAAGGCTTTACGGGCTTTAGGTCTGTACAGAGAACCCCCGTATTTACCGTACGGGGGTTGCAAAACCCCGAAGCTCCTGCAGGAGTTCCGGGGTTTGTTCTTGTATGCTCGATTAAAAGTCGTCCTCTATTCGTTTCGATGCTCCTTGTTCTTCTTCCGGAGCTTGCGTTCGTCGTCCCCCCCGTCGCCAGGAAGGAAGATATATTCATCAGTAACATAGATTAGTTTATATATGGCTTTGGTTCTCTTTGCCCTTTGGCTCCGCCCCCCTACGCGGGGGAGATCGTCGGCTAATAATGGGAAAAGGCGGGCGGGTCACTTCCCTTTCAGGTTCCGATGCTCGACACGGGTTAATTTTGTTCTGATCCAGTGAAAAGATCTAATTGCAATATAAGTGCGCTTATATGCATTAAGCAATAAGGCAACAGCTTTAAATCAAAACTTTTTATTTTACGCAATTAGCTATAACTTAATTTTACTTTACATATTATAGCATATATACACACCTTTTGCAAGTCCGCATCAGAAAGGCATTTGGTCTCATCTAAAATATGAAGCTCCCGTTTTTACAGGAGCTTCATACTAATAAAATCTATCATTATAAACAAGAAATTATTCTTCCGGATCAAATGTAAAATCTTCTCCTTCTGAATTGATTACTTTTTCGTATAATTCGAGCATACGATCAACAAATCTTTTATCGCTGAAGTCTGCGGCGGTTTTAAGTGCATTTTCGTGCATCTGACCACGGAGTTCATCATCAGTCAGGATCTTGGTAACACTTTCAACAAATTCCTCTTCAGTCTGATAAGTAAATCCGTTCACGCCATTCTCAAGCACACCTTTGAGGCAAAGATCGTCTCTGCAAACAAGCGGAAGTCCGCACGCCATTGCTTCAAGATAAGTCAGGCTGTGAACTTCAAATGTAGATGCTGAAACGAAAAGATTTCCCATATCATAATACCGATAAACCTCTTCAGGAGAGATTCTTCCGGTGAAAGTTACATGACCGGACAGTTCCTGCTTCTGAGTATAAGTTTCGAGACGTTTGCGGTCTGGACCGTCCCCTACTATAATAAGCTGAACATCTGGCATTTTTTCTATCAGCGAAGGCAGATATGTCAGCACTTCCTTTATATTCTTTTCCTTGCTTACTCTTGAAACAATAACAATAGTTTTTCCGTTATCTGTCAGTCCGTATTTCTGAAACAGATTTGCTTTCTCTTCAGCGGAAAACTTCTTCTGATACTGTTCAAGCTTAATCCCGTTCGGGATAACCACAGTGTGCTTTATGACCGTACTGAGCTGTGGGAATGTAAGAGCTTTTTCCGACGGAGCAGTTATTACCTTTGCCCCCCTGAATCCGACACTTCCGCACTTGCTTGCAAAAATCCTGACCGGTACAGTGCTGCAGAATCTTCCGAAAACATACTGCGCATAGTCGGTATGTGAAGTCATTACGTAAGGAGTATCATTTTCCTCCGCAATTGCTCGTGCCATTCTTGCAACAGATCCTTCTGTATGCATATGGATTATATCCGGTTTCCACTCTTTCAGTTCCTCAAAAAGCGGATCTTTGCGTACAAAACTTATTCTGAGATCGGGATAAACAAGAAAAGGCAAAGAACCGATATAATAATCATCGCCGTCACGATATGATTCCCCGTTATTAGATAATGTAAGAACTTTAACAGAATATCCCCGGCGGCGAAGTTCATTTACATGAGCTATTACTACGTTTGCAACGCCGCTTGTCTGATATTTATACGAATCTGATGCTATAAGTATTTTCATTTCATTTCTCCTCGGACGTATTTATTAAATGGGATATAATAAACCGATCGCTTCTGTCAACATTTACATTCAGGCTGTACCGCACAAGAAGGTGCATACACTTTCATCTATTTGTGGGGTATTGATTACATAAATTATACCAAATATGGACGGAATTGTCAATTATTTTTTAAAGTCGAACGCTTTAGATTTTTGCAAGACTCGTGTGATACGGGCGAAAAATAACCCGCCTACGGATAACCATAGGCGGATTCGCCGCCCGCCGTCGCGGGCTGGTGCGCCTGACGGGATTCGAACCCACCGCACGCAGCGTCGGAGGCTGCTGCTCTATCCAAATGAGCTACAGACGCAAAATACAGCGGTTCAGAAAACCGCTGTATATATTATATCACATTTTCACTTAAATTGCAAGTAGTTTTTCAATAGTCGCAAGCTGTACACTGTTGCAGAAAATATCCATAGCTTTCTGAAGCTCATCTGTTGTTGGGAATGTAGGAGCTATTCTGATATTGTTATCATAAGGATCATTGCCGTAAGGATAAGTTGCACCCGCTCCGGTCAGTACCACACCTGCTTCTTTGCAAAGCTGTACTATTCTCTTTGCGGTACCGTCGAATCCTGTGAACGAAACGAAATAACCGCCCTTAGGTGTATGCCAGCCGCCAATTGCATGAGGACCTATTTCTTTATTCAGAGTATTGATAACTATATCGAACTTAGGTGCGATCAGAGCTCTGTGAAGCTCCATGTGCTTTACCATTCCGTCGAAATTCTTGAAGAATCTGACGTGTCTGAGCTGGTTGAGCTTATCGAATCCGATTGTCTGATATGTCATTTTGCTCTTTATGAAATCTATGTTTTCCTTGCTTGCACCGATACAGGCAATTCCCGCACCGGGGAACGATACCTTTGAAGTTGAAGCAAACATCAGCACCATGTTCTCATTGCCGTTCTTTTTGCACTCATCGAGAATGTTAAGAAGAACATCATGGTCATCTGTCAGGTGATGTATGCAGTACGCATTGTCCCAGTATATGCGGAAATCATCGGCCTTAGGCTTCAGTGCGGCAAAACGTTTCACAACTTTGTCAGAATATGTTATGCCGGTCGGGTTAGAATACATCGGCACACACCAAATCCCCTTGATCTCCTCGTCCTCTGATACAAGCTTCTCGACCATATCCATATCAGGGCCATCGCTGTTATATGGTACGGTTATCATCTCAATACCGAGACTCTGGCATATAGCGAAATGTCTGTCATAACCGGGAGCAGGACAAAGAAACTTAACTTTATCATATTTTCCCCATGGTTTTCTTCCTCCGGGAACTCCGAAATGCAGAGCTGTCATTATAGTATCATACATCAGCTGCAAGCTTGAGTTTCCGCCGACGATTATCTCGTCCATGGCAACACCCAGCATAGGACGCAGAAGCTCCTTTGCTTCCGGTATTCCGTCAAGAACGCCGTAGTTCCGGCAGTCTGTACCGTCAGATGCCGAAAAATCTCCGCCGAAATCGTAAGTAAGCATTCCTTCAGACAGCTTCAGCTGATCCGGAGCCGGCTTTCCACGCGCCATATTAAGTTTCAGACCCTGAGCCTTATAGTTTTCATGCTCACGGACAAGATCTGCCTTCATTTTTTCTAACTGATCCATAGACAATTTCCTGTAATCCATTATTTTTGCCTCCGAGCTGTATATAATAATATCTTTCATATACAATTATACACATATCGAAGAAAAATGCAAGTTATTTTTTAAATTCTTGCAAAAGCTTTGCGGATTTTTGTTCATTTTTACTATTTGTAACTGAAATTCGGAATTATTACTGTTCAAGATATTCATCGACTGTAGTTATCGGATCAAGCTGATATGAGATCTCAGTCTCTCCGTCTGCATTTGTAATGATATTTATTCGGATCATCACCATGCAGCCTGTAAGTGCGGTGACGGGAATGATAGAGTTTTTTCGGATATCGAATGTGTATTGCAGTGCGACCGTTCCGGTAACTCCCTCAAGCGTGAGCTTTACGTTTCCGTAATCATTCAGTTCCGCCATCATTCCGGTACCGGATTCGTTTTTGAGAATTGCCTCATTTATTGATCTGTTCAGACTGTCGGTCCCGACCGCCTCGGCTTCTTTTATGGATACGCCGGTGGTCATTACCTCCAGTTTGAGGTTTGTCATGCTGTAGTCGGTATTTTCCTGTCCCGGAGCAAGCTCCTGAACTGCGACCATATCCATATATACTGTATTTTCAACATTTGAAGGTCGGTATGTAAGGATATGAAAAGCGGGATAGAACTGCGGAGTACCGGCTTCAAGAGCTGCGGCAAGTATATCCTCCTCGGAAAACTCAAGCATTATCAGCTTTTCAACCTTCTCGTTGAAAGCATCTATGTCAATGTCGGAGCTGTACAGCCGTTTTACCGAATATCTGCCGTCTTTGCTGTCGTTCTCTACCTCGGAGACACGTACTATCTCCTTGACTGTAATATCGGTATAAACGAAATAACCGACAATTCCGACGACCAGCAATATAAGTAATATTATGACCGCTTTTTTCATTGTGGTGCTTTGAAATATTCTCCTTTGTTTTTATAGACAATAAAGATCAGTATCCCATGCAGGAATATACGGGTGATGTCTCAGGAACATCTTGTAGTTCGGATTCAGCTCATGTATCAGCAGCGGCAGTTCGATAAGATCTTCAACTCTGTGATACAGTGAGACGATAAGTCTGGGCTTGTACATTTTTATGGTCTGTTCAGAACCCAGCAAAGCTTCACGCTCACTGCCTTCAACGTCATATTTTATCAGAGTTGCGGGCTTTCCGCTGAGAAGACTGTCCACGCTGACTGCTTCAGTCTCATAGCCTCTTCCCTTTGTGCGTTCTGAAATATTATCCGTGAAAGAAGAGCTTCTTCCAGCCTTATTATAGAACATCAGCTTAGTATTGCTGCTCCATGCCGCCGCATTTTTTGCAACAAGCAGATTTGCACTTATGTAGTACAGTCTTCTGCGAAGCTTTGTAAAGCTCCTCCTGTCCGGTTCAAGCGCATATATCCTCTGAAACTGCTTATTCGTAAGCTTTAAGAATTCCTCGATCGTATCACCGTCATAAGCTCCGAGATCAACATACGTCTCGTTCGTATTGATATTGAGTATATCGATCATTTCTTCTCTCGGAGACTCACATTCCCTCAGTATGCCTATATCACCGGTAATACGGTATTTCATAAGCATATCGAGACATTCTCTCGACTGATCGTCCGCAAGAAGGGTTTTAAGCGTCATTATCTCAAACTCGTGATCCGAGATATAATCCCCGTCAAACAGCCCGTCACCTATTACCGGAACATCGGGTGCGACAGTTTCATATTTTTCGCTGATGCGCATGATATTTTCCATTACTTCGGGGATAGCTGTCCCGAAGCATATCACAACGATAAAATCATCATAAAGCTCTTCTATCTCGGACAGCTTCTTTACGCGGTGTCCCTTGAAGCTGTGTCCTCTGACAAATTCATCACTTGCCATAAAGTCGGCAGGTTCGATGCCGTATTTTTCCATTACAGCAAGGATCTTCTCGGCACCGTCACCCATTCCGTACATTATTATAGGCTTTTTCGTCTCTGAAAGTCTCGTCCAGACATCTAACGCCGGATCAAAGGACTTCGGAACGAACTCGTTTTCTTCCATTATATCTTTACCTGCTTTTTTATTTACTCTACAGTGACCGATTTTGCAAGATTTCTCGGTTTATCAACATCGTTTCCTCTGAGCACAGACGAATAGTAGGCTATCAGCTGCAGCGGCACTACAGCGATAAGCGGCATGAACATATCTTCCGATGCCGGAATTGTTATCGTAAAGTCGGCACTGTCCGAATCGATCTGTATTCCCTCAGCACATACCGCGATCACATAAGCCCCTCTCGACCTGACTTCGCGCATATTGCTGACAGTCTTTGAAAGAAGCCCGCTTTGAGTAGTGACCGCGATAACAGGCATACCCTCATGTATCAGAGAGATAGTGCCATGTTTCAGCTCTCCGGCAGCATAGCTTTCTGAATGTATATACGAAATCTCTTTAAGCTTCAGCGACCCCTCCATGCTCAGCGCATAATCCAGACCTCTTCCGATATAAAGAAGACTGTCTGCGCTTACAAGCTTTGATGCGGCTTTTCTGTAAGGGTCAAGATCTTCAAGACATTCACCGACTTTATCGGGCATTGTTTCAAGTACGGATACAAGCCTTCTGCATTCCTGCTCATCTATCATATTTCTTGCAAACGCCACTCTGAATGCAAGAAGGTACATAAGTGCGTTCTGCACCATGTATGCTTTCGTCGATGCTACCGATATCTCTGGTCCCGCATAGGTGAACATCACCATTTTAGCTTCTCTTGCAATTGATGATCCGACTACATTCACAAATGCAAGTGTATCTGCACCTACCTCGTTTGCAAGCTCAAGAGCCGCCTTTGTGTCGGCAGTCTCGCCGGACTGTGAGATTATAACAACAAGATCCTTGTCGCTGAGCAGAGGGTTCCTGTATCTGAATTCCGATGCAATATCCACTATTACGGGAGTTCTCGCCAGCAACTCGATCAGATATTTTCCGACCATACCGGCGTGCATTGCAGAACCGCAGGCAATAATGAAAATGTGCTTATAATTGCGGAGCATATCGTCTGTGAGCCCACATTCATCAAAGCACGGCATTCCGTCTTTTATTCTCGGGGAGATAGTTTTGTGAATGGCAGACGGCTGTTCATGTATCTCCTTCAGCATGAAATGCTCGAATCCGCCTTTTTCAGCTTCGGAAATATCCCAGGTTGCAGTCTGTATTTCCTTTTTTATCTCATTTCCGTGAATATCACAGAATGTTGCGCCTGTCTTTGAAATAGAAGCTATCTCGCCTGTTTCGAGCAGATAATAATGTTTTGTATATTCAAGGAGCGCTGTCATATCGGACGCTATATACATCTCATTTTCGCCTATCCCGACAATAAGCGGACTGTCCTTGCGCACAGCATAGATCATATCCGGATGATCTATGAAAATTATTCCGAGCGCATAAGCTCCCTCGATGTCGGTCACAGCCTTTGAAATTGCTTCTGTAGGGTCACCTTTATAATAGTAATCAAGCAGCTTTGCTACTGACTCGGTATCAGTCTCGCTCTCAAAAACATATCCCTTTCCGATCAGAAAATTCTTTATTTTACGATAATTTTCAATAATTCCGTTATGTACGATAGATACACGACCGTTTCCGATCGGGTGGCTGTTTATATCACTCGGTTCACCGTGAGTTGCCCAGCGGGTATGCCCTATACCGGTAACGCCTTTCAGCGAGCCTTCTTCATCAAGCTTTTTTACAAGCCCGTCATTTATTTTTCCTTTTGCTTTGACTGTCTTGATCTTTCCGTTCTCGAAAACCGCTATACCGGCGCTGTCGTAGCCCCTGTATTCAAGTTTTCTGAGAGAATTAATGAGTATATCCTCACATTCTTTTTCTCCTGTATATCCGACAATTCCGCACATTATAACCGGATCCTTTCAATATTTGATGCAAATAAACGATATATCACATAAATATACATATTAATTATAGCACATTATTATGAATAATGCAATATTTTTATTAAAATTTATTCTGCAAATTCCCGAAAAAGTATTGCAATTAAAAAACTCCCGATAAAATGGGAGTTTCAGACTTTGTTGGAGCAGATCCGGATTAAAGCATCTCGTTTATTGTACGCCAGCCGAGCACTGCACATTTTACACGGGCTGGCATGTGGGCTATATCTTTGAGTGCGGCGGCTTCATCAAGCTCTTCAAGTTCTTCTTCGCTGCACTCGTCAGTTATCATTTTCATAAACAATCCGTGCAGACGCTTTGCCTCATCAACACTCTTCCCTATCACAAGATCAAGCATTATGTCAGCAGAAGCCTGAGATACCGCGCACCCGTTTCCGGTGAAAGACCCGTCGGAGATTATGCCGTTCTTTATGTTGAGATTCAGCACGATCTCATCACCGCAGGAAGGGTTTATACCGTCACGGCTGCACGTACAGACTGAAAGCTCATGCTTGTGCATAGGGTGAAGATTGTGGTCTGTGAGTATCTCGTTATAAAAATTATTCGCCATATCCCATTCTCCTTCTGAGCGTTTTAAGGCATTCGGTAAATTTATGCACATCACTCTCGTCATTATAGAAAGCTATGCTTGCACGTACAGTTGACTGAACGCCGAGATATTTGTGAAGAGGCTGCGCGCAGTGATGTCCGGCTCTCACATCTACTCCGGACTCATCAAATATAGCAGCTGCATCATGCGGGTGAACATCATCTACCGTAAATGTCACGATACCGTGATGATCGTCGGGATCATCAGATCCGATGATATGAACATGAGGTAAAGCCGCAGCTTCGTTCATAAGAAGTCTCGTCAGAGCATTTTCGCGTTTTTCAAGCTCTCCGAATCCGAGTTCACCGATATATTCTATCGCAGCGTGAAGACCTGCTGCACCGCCTGCATTTACTGTTCCTGCCTCGAATTTGTGCGGAAGCTCCGCAAAAGTCGCACCGCATAAAGTCACATATTCGATCATTTCTCCTCCGTAAAGGAACGGCGGCATTTTTTCGAGCAGCTCTTCCCTGCCGTACAGAACGCCTATCCCCATAGGCGCGAGCATCTTATGACCTGAAAAAGCAAGAAAATCAACGCCAAGTTCGTTCACATCAACCGGTATGTGAGGTACACTCTGAGCGCCGTCGCAAACAATTACGGTCCCGTTTTCGTGACAGATGTCGGCAAACTCTTTTATCGGATTCAGTCTGCCGAAAACATTTGATATCTGCGCTATGGCAAATATCCTTGTTCTGGGCGTCAGCGCCTTTTTCAGCATTTCAGCCGTATATTCCCCTGTTTCCGTGCATTTGAGGAATCTGAGCTTTGCTCCCTTTTCCTTTGCAAGTATCTGCCACGGGAGAAAATTGCTGTGATGCTCCGAGATCGTGACAAGTATCTCATCTCCCTCGCGGATATTCTGTCTGCCATAGCTGTAAGCAACAAGATTCAGACTTTCGGTAGCATTTCGTGTGAATACTATCTCTGCCGCACTGTCTGCGTTTATGAATTTTCTGACAGCCGCACGGGCTTTTTCATACACATCTGTTGCTCTTACCGCAAGATCATACAATCCGCGCAGAGGATTTGCGTTCTCCTCGCTATAGTACCTGTTTACCGCATTGATGACCTGCTGAGGCTTCTGGGTAGTAGCTGAATTGTCAAGATAAGCAATATCGGGATATTTTTCAAATACGGGAAAATCCCGCTTATCAAAGTGCGGCATTTTTCCACCTTCTTTCAAGCGCTTCAAGTGCACGTTCCTCAGTCTCAGCATCTCCTATGCTGTGTATAAGACCCTCCAGACGGGATCCCGATATGATCCTGTAAACAGCTTCTTCCGGAATACCTCTTGATGTCATATAATATATTACATCATCATCGAGCCTTCCTATGCTTGCACCGTGAGCACCTTCAACATCTTCCTCCGAACACAGTATCACCGGTACGGTCTTGTTTACGACATTCTCGTCCATAAGAAGAACGTCCTCGTTCTCGGACCCGACAGCACCGGAAGAACCGTTTCTGAAATCTATCGTTCCGCGGAATGTCTTTTTTGCATCACCCGAAAGAACACCTTTCACATCGGTATGTGAAAGGCTCTTTTTGCCTTTATGCAGAACGGTGTTATTGATATCGAGCAATTCCCCGCTTCCCAGAAGATAACCGATGCTGCATGAAAGATCTGACCTGTAGCCGTTAAGTTCTGCACACACACCGCTTACGGTGCATTTTCCGCCAAGAAATATCTGTGTGATATCGAATTTGCCGCTGTCTGAAATATCAGCACCCACATCATTCAGGATAATGGAATCGTTATTACCTACTATCACCTGCACCAGACGGAGCCTTGCGTTTTCGCGCACATCTGCAAATGTGCGCAGCAGAGCGCTGCCGTTTGCTGTAATATACATTATTACGGTAATATCCGCACTCTTGTCAGCATGAACGGTATAACCTCTGCTCTGTCCGATTTCAAGTGCAATATTG
The DNA here is from genome assembly GCA_946617595.1 of uncultured Clostridia bacterium. Taxonomy (GTDB): domain Bacteria; phylum Bacillota; class Clostridia; order Oscillospirales; family Ruminococcaceae; genus Ruminiclostridium_E. The sequence continues at coordinate 2,474 of CAMOKN010000034.1, read as the reverse complement.
ATGTTTTCATTGCCTGATATTGTTGTTACATTTCCTATTGATCCGCAGAATTCACTGCCAAGAGCAGTTATTGCGGTATTTCCGCATTGTTGTGTACTGTGCGGAATATCCGGTATCTGTACTGTAATATCATTTATATCCAGCCTGTTCCATGTAGGCGCAGGCATTCTGTTGAGCAATATCTCTTTCATCACCCGATACTGCCTTTCATTTCAAGATTTATGAGATTATTCATCTCAACCGCATATTCAAGCGGAAGTTCCTTTGATACATTTTCCGCAAATCCGCTGACTATCAGTGCTTTTGCGGAGTTTTCGTCCAACCCTCGCGACATCAGATAGAATACCGATTCATCACTTATGCGCCCTATCCTTGCTTCATGTCCGATATCAGCTTTATCGGTCTTAACGACCATTGACGGGATAGTATCTGAGCGTGAACTGCTGTCAAGCATCAGCGACTCGCAGGATACCGCAGATCTGCTGCCGACAGCGTTCTCGTTAATAACGACCGAACTGCGGAAAGTGCTTGCACCACCGCTTTTTGAGATCGACCTTGTATTCATATATGATGAAGTATCGGGCGCATTGTGCACTATCTTTGCACCGGTGTCAAGATCCTGACCCTCTCCGGCAAAGGTGATGCCGGTAAATTCAGCTCTTGCACCTTTTCCGTTTAGTATGCTCATCGGATACAGATACGAGACATGAGATCCGAACGAACCGGATACCCATTCGACCTTGCCGTTCTCACCGACCGTGGCACGCTTTGTGTTGAGATTGTACATATTCTTCGACCAGTTCTCGATAGTCGAATAGCGCAGAGTCGAATTATTTCCCACATAAAGTTCGACACAGCCTGCATGAAGGCTGGCTTCATAATACTTCGGCGCAGAACACCCCTCTATGAAATGCAGATAGGCGTTGTCCTCAACTATTATAAGCGTATGCTCGAACTGTCCCGCTCCCTTTGCGTTCAGACGGAAGTATGACTGAAGAGGTATCTCAAGTTTAACTCCCTCGGGAACATAAACGAACGATCCCCCTGACCATACCGCGCCGTGGAGAGCCGCAAACTTATGATCTGTAGGCGGTACAAGCTTCATGAAATGGGAACGTATCATATTCGCATACCGCTCGTCATGCATAGCGCTTTCAAGATCTGTATATACAACCCCTGACTCGGCGACTTCCCTGCGGACATTGTGATAAACAAGCTCACTGTCGTACTGTGCGCCGACTCCGGCGAGAGATTCACGCTCAGCCTGCGGAATACCCAGCTTTTCAAATGTTTCCTTTATATCATCCGGAACATCGTTCCAGTCATTCTGCATACGTTTCTTCGGTCTGATATAAGCCACTATCCTGTCCATATCAAGACCTTCTATAGAAGGTCCCCACTGAGGCATTTCCAGTTTATTATATATTCCGAGGGAGTGGAGCCTGAACTCGGTCATCCATTCAGGGTCGCCCTTTTCGGCTGATATTTCGCGAATGATATCGGGCGTGATGCCGTTTTCGAGGAAACTGCTCTCGTCCTCTTCATACCTGAAATCATACATTGACCGGTTTATATCCGATACCTGTGTTTTTTCTTTCATTCTTTCACCTTATATATATTTCTCAAATCCGTTTGCGGTGATTTCGTCTATTAATTCCGCACCGCCCTCTGCTGCAATACTCCCGTTCACTATTATATGGGTCCTGTCAACAGTAAGGGATTCAAGTATCTTTGTGTTGTGAGTAATTATAAGCAGAGAACCGCCGGTCTGTTCTTTATATGCTTTAATGCCGGCAGATACGGTCTTTACCGCGTCAACATCAAGACCCGAATCTGTTTCATCAAGTATCGCAAGTTTCGGGCGAAGCACAAGGAGCTGCAATATCTCCGCTTTCTTCTTCTCGCCTCCGGAGAATCCGACATTAAGCTCTCGGTCGGCGTAAGAAGAGTCCATCTGAAGTATCTCCATAGCAGCTTTTAGTTTTTTGCGGAAATCGAACAGCTTTATCCGTTCACCGTTTATCTGTTCATAAGCGCTTCTCAGAAACGATGACAATGTGATACCGGGTATCTCGACGGGATTCTGGAATGACAGGAATATCCCGTATTTTGCACGTTTATCAGGTGTTTCTCCGGTAATATCTTTTCCGTCGAAAACTATGCTTCCGCCGGTGACGGAATATTCCGGACTTCCCATGACAGCCGCTCCGAGTGTCGATTTTCCTGCTCCGTTGGGTCCCATTATGACATGAGTTTCACCGGGATCTATTGAAAGTGATACTCCGTGCAGTATCTCCCTTTCCTCGGCTGAGATATGAAGATCGTTGATTTTAAGCAATTCAGACATATTTATCTCCTGTATATTGTTATTCACACTTTTCAGATATTTCATATCTTTTTAATATGATTTATTATAACACATTGTCTCTTCTTTGTCAATAGTTTATTTTAAGTGTACCTCTAAAAACCGCTTT
>CAMOKN010000033.1 GCA_946617595.1 uncultured Clostridia bacterium | reverse complement strand
GAAATTGGTCAGTATCACCGAAAAGAGAACGTTTCCGCCTACCTGGAAACCGTAGCAGATATTGTTGCACAGCTCGTCTCCGTCGCTGTAAACCATCTGTTCAAGATAGAAAACAACTATCGTCAGAAACGCATTTAGCGGCATAAGGCGGTAATACAGAAGCGCCTGATCCAGTATTTCGCCGGTGATGCCGTTCAGTCTGAAATAGACTCCCTGAATAAGCAGGATAGTCAGCGCGGATATAAGTCCGATAGAGACGCTTATTATAAGTCCCTGGCTGTATATCTCGTCGGCGCGTTTCTTCTTCATCGCGCCTATCTCTCTTGTATAAACGATGCCTACGCCTGTAGATACAAGGTCACCGAAAAACGTTACTATTCCCGTTACCGGTGTGATCGCATTGATTGCCGCAACGCCCGTCTGTCCGATGAAATATCCGGCAATGATGCTGTCGCTGAGAAGCATGAAGTACATGACAGCCTTGGTGAATGTGCCGGATATGAACATGGAGCTGAATTTTCTCTCGCAAAATCCTTTCATTTTTCCCCTCCGGTTTTAACTGCTATACCCATTCATAGCTTTGATCTTAAGTCAGAATGCCTGCAGTCACCCGTTTTATAATACCGGCAGTAAAGGCATTCCAAAAATATCAACAAAAATATCTTTGTACATTATAGCACATTTTGGCTATTTTGTAAAGAGCTTGTAAAAAATTAATCGTTTACAAGCAGAATAATGCCACGCCTTTTATATCTCCCATACGGCACGATTGCCGTAATACAGCCTACCATGCGGTATTGTACAGAAATTCGGGGGCGCTGTGACAGGGCTTTGCCGGAACTATTGACAAATCGTAGAAAATCTGATATAATGATTCTATAGGTATAATTACTATATAATCAAAAACCTCATGCGTGCTGTATAATATCATCACAATCACGGCAGAACGGCAGACAAGAGCACGCAAATACTGAAAAGGAGGAGATATTATGAAAACGTTGATGAAAACGATAATGAAAATGAAAACGAAGAAAAAAAAGGGCTTCACTTTAGTTGAATTAATGGTCGTTATTGCGATCATCGGTGTTCTTGCGGCTGTTCTTATCCCGTCGGTGTCTCAGTATCTGACAAGAGCAAAGATAAATGCTGCGATCTCCGATGCAAGAACGGTCAAGACTTCTATCGAAAACGCACTGATACATCATATTGCACTTAACGGAGCTTCAAAGGCAGCTTTTAACAAAGTTATCTACCTTGACCAGGAAAAAAACAAAAAGCTCAAGGACAGAAGCTATGAAGTAGTAGGCGCTTTTACGAACGTAAGTTGGTATGCCTATAAGACCAATACTGCTTCTAAAACCGGATCGGCTGCGCTGGACGCAGTCATTGCAGGTGCTATGGACAATTCATTCAGTGAAGAATGGAAAAAAGGCAAGAGTACAAATCCGATGAAATACAATTCAGCCTCCAAAAACTGCGATTTGTATCTGAAAGAAAACAATACCAATTTCGGAATTGTCGTTGTGTATAACTGGAGCGGAAGTGTAAGAATGTTCCAGCTGTACCGAAACGACATACTGGTTTCGTTCGTCAACGGTGAATTCATTGCCAATATCTCACCCGATGCACACTTTGTCGGCACCGGTACATGGGACTCAATTTATTCGGACGCCGGCGAAGGCGCTCCTGTGGAGGTCTGCAAGGTCAGTCTCGCTAACGGTCAGTTAAACGGCGGAAAACTCGGCGGCTGGTATTGATCGGTCAATGCTCTGGCGTATCATTGTTATTTCACAGATAATACTGTAGTTAAACGCTACGCAGTAAATCCATTATACCTGAATGCTTCACTGACAGCATTCAGGTATTTTTGTTTATGTTAGATGCACTTCTTTAAAAATAAATATCCGCCGATGCTAAAGTTCAGCATTTCTCTGCCGATATTATATCCGGGTATTAATTATTTCCGGCTGAAACAACAAGGAGGTGTGGATATGACAGGTGTATCATTCAATATTTCGCCGTATGTTCACAAGTACGAAGCTGTAAAGCTCCGGAAGGGACAGGAAGTCCCGAAGGACAAACAGAGCAATCTGATAAACGGCGAATCCTCTGCCGCTTCCGATAAGTTATTTTGTGCAGCCGGCCGCTCTCTGCACCGCTGCTGTCACCAATCCGGAAAACAGCGGGTGCGGGGCGCGTCGGCGCCACCGATTCCGTATGTTACTCTGTGCAGTCGGTCACTCTCTGCCTCGCTGCCGTTACCAATCCGGAAAACAGCGGATGAGGTGCATTCGGTCTCGACTTGAACTCCGGGTGGAACTGCACAGCCACAAAGAACGGGTGACCGGGAATCTCCACGATCTCCACAAGTTTACCATCGGGGCTTTGCCCGGTGAGGTGCATTCCCCGGCTCTCGAATTTCGCACGGAAGTCGTTGTTGAACTCGTAGCGGTGGCGGTGGCGCTCGTAGATAAGCTCGGAGTTGTAGCAGCTTCGGGCTTTGCTGTTTTCGGCGAGCCTGCACGGGTACAGTCCGAGCCGCATCGTTCCGCCCATTTCGACTCCCCTCTGGTCGGGCATCAGGTCAATGACATTGTGCGCAGTTTCCGTAAATTCGGCGCTGTCCGCGTCTTTCCAGCCTATCACATTTCTTGCAAACTCAATGACCGCCATGTGCATTCCGAGACACAGACCGAGATAGGGGACTTTGTTCTCCCTTGCGTAACGCACGGCTTCTATCTTGCCCTCAATACCGCGGTTGCCGAAGCCGCCGGGGACGATGATACCCGCACAGT
>CAMOKN010000032.1 GCA_946617595.1 uncultured Clostridia bacterium | reverse complement strand
CTCCGCCCCACACCCCTTTGAACCGTATTATGATAGGGCTTCGCCCTATGACCTGACCAGGGCTTACGCCGCCCTGGACCGGCGCCAGCGTGACGCTGGACCCAGTACCGCTCCGCGGAACTTGAATAGATACATCATAAAACGACAGATATGTATTTGCAGAGAATAACTAACCGAGGTGCTGCACCCGTCCATAGAAGAGTTTCGCCCACGGATTCGCAGCGGCGCGTCCGCCGCCAAATCATTCACTTATTCTATTATGATCGCCTTATCGGCTTTGCCGATCTTTCCGATCCTGTATGCTTGCGTTCCGTTTGCTTTCAGGATATCAATAGCCTTGTCGGCTTCTTCTGCCGAAACTACTATCGACATTCCGATACCCATATTGAACGTGTTGTACATATCATGCTCGCTTATGTTTCCGCGCTCCTGAAGCAGCTTGAAAATATACGGCACTTCATAGCTGCTCTTGTCGATCACAGCGGTGAATCCGTCCGGTATTGATCTCGGTATATTCTCATAGAATCCGCCGCCTGTGATATGGCTTATAGCCTTTACTTCCACCTTATCTATAAGGTCGAGGACGGGCTTTACATAAAGATTTGTAGGTGTAAGCAGTGTCTCTCCGAGAGTTCTTCCGTCCGGAAGCTTCTCAGCGAGTGATTCTTTTGTGTCGATGCCGAAAACCTTGCGCACGAGAGAAAATCCGTTCGAATGTACTCCCGATGATGCAAGTCCGATAATGGCATCACCCTCTTTTACCTTGCTGCCGTCGATTATTTTCTTCTTGCTTACGATACCGACTGAGAATCCGCCGACATCGTATTCATCTTCAGGCATAAGACCGGGGTGCTCGGCTGTCTCACCGCCGATAAGAGCGCAGCCCGACTGAACGCAGCCGTCGGCGATACCTTTTACTATTGAAGCTATCTTTTCCGGCTCGTTTTTTCCGCAGGCGATATAATCAAGGAAGAAGAGGGGCTTTGCGCCGCAGCAGATTATATCGTTCACACACATTGCCACCGCGTCGATGCCTATGGTATCATGCTTGTCCAGAAGGAAAGCGAGCTTTATCTTTGTTCCGACACCGTCTGTTCCGGAAACGAGAACCGGGTCATCGTATTCTTTCGGGTCGAGTTCGAACAGACCGCCGAATCCGCCGATACTGTCTATTGCTCCCTTTATGCGGGTACGCTCAACGTGCTCTTTCATGAGTCGTACAGCCTCATATCCTGCGGTAACGTCAACTCCCGCTGCTTTATAACTTTCGGAATGACTGTCTTTCATATCGTTATTCCTTTCATATCTGTTATTCTGCCTTTGCTCATTCTTTTCCTGTCCAGCAGTATGTGCAGAGTCTGCTTTCGGGCAGACCTATAGCCCTGACCGTCCCGGGCAGCGACTGAAATTCAAGCGATGTCAGCTTTAATCTTCTGCATATCTCATCACGCAGGAACTGTCCTCTTTCCGTTGATGAATCGCTGTATTCGGATATGTATTTTACTCCCTCGTCGCCCTCTTTTTCCTGAATGATCTGTCTTGCGATCAGGTCAAGCTCAGATGTGCTGCGGGAGAAGTTCAGGTACTTGCAGCCGAACATTATCGGAGGACACGCCGAGCGCATATGAACTTCCTTAGCTCCGTTTTCATAGAGAAATTCAACAGTTTCCCTCATCTGTGTACCCCTTACGATACTGTCATCGACGAACAGAAGCTTCTTTCCCTCTATAAGCTCATGAACCGGAATCAGCTTCATTTTAGCGATCTTGTTTCGCATAGCCTGATTCTGCGGCATAAAGCTTCGCGGCCATGTCGGGGTGTACTTTATAAAAGGTCTTGCAAACGGTATCCCGCTTGCATTTGCATAGCCGATAGCGTGAGGGATACCGGAGTCCGGCACACCGCATACATAGTCAACATCTGGGAGCCTTCCGTTCTTCTTGTCTGTTTCCGCCATTATCGCGCCGTTTCTTGCACGCATTGCTTCAACATTTACTCCCTCATATACAGCGTTCGGATATCCGTAATAAGTCCACAGGAAAGAGCATATCCTCATATTGCCGAAGCCTCTTTCGAGCACTTCTATCTCGTCCGCGGTTATACGAACGATCTCGCCGGGAGCAAGCTCTCTGTATGTGCTGTAGCCGAGCTTCTGGAACGAGAATGACTCGAATGCCAGACAGTACCCGTCATCACGCTTTCCGATGATGATAGGAAGTCTTCCGCATTTATCACGGGCTGCAATAATGCAGTCCTTAGTGAGTATAGCAAGTGACATGGTCCCGTCGATCTTGCTCTGCGCGTATTTTATCCCTTCCATGAAGCTGTGCTTTTGGGCGATAAGCGCACCTATCAAAGCGCTTGAATTGATATTCCCGCTGGTCATGGACTCGAAATTTGCACAGCCGCCGTCATCAAGAAGTTCCTGCGAAAGCTGAGCGGCATTGTTTATGATACCGACATTGCAGATAGCGTAAAGACCGAGCCGCGATGTAACGAGTATCGGCTGAGGATCGCTGTCGCTGATGCAGCCGACTGCGAGCTTTCCTCTCATTCCTGCCGCGTCGTCTTCAAATTTTGTTCTGAACGGTGAGTTTTCGATGCTGTGGATGCTTCTCTGGAATCCCTTTTCGGGATCGTAAGAAGCCATACCGCCTCGTCTCGTGCCGAGGTGAGAGTGATAATCCGTACCGAAGAAAACATCGGATATCACGTCATTGTGTGATATTGCTCCAAAAAATCCGCCCATTTAAACGTCACCCTTTCGTAGTTGATATGCGCGCTGTGAGATCATTCGCCGAAGATCCTTCTTCTTATTTCCTTGTAAGCGTCTTCTACACCGCCCATATCTCTGCGGAAGCGATCCTTGTCCAGCTTTTCATGGGTCTTTGAATCCCAGAAGCGGCAGGTATCCGGAGAGATCTCGTCAGCGAGAAGTATCTGACCTTTGAAGCGGCCGAATTCGATCTTGAAGTCGATAAGATCAATTCCTATCTCCTTGAAGTATTTCAGCATGAAATCATTTACTTTGAATGCATACTTTGCGATTGTGTCAAGTTCTTCCTTTGTTGCGATGCCGAGTGCGAGAGCGTAGTAGTCGTTGATGAAAGGATCGCCGAGATCATCGTTTTTGTAGCTGTATTCAAGGATAGGAGTGAGCAGAGCCTTGCCTTCTTCAACGCCCATTCTCTTTGAGAAGCTTCCTGCGGCAACATTTCTGATGATGACTTCGAGCTGAACGATCTCGACTTTCTTTACGAGTGTCTCACGGTCGCTGAGTTCTTTTACAAGATGAGTGGGCACGCCCTCTTTTTCCAGAAGACCGAACATATAGTTAGTCATCTTGTTGTTGATAACGCCCTTGCCCTCGATAGTTCCTTTTTTGAGTCCGTTGAACGCGGTAGCGTCGTCCTTGTAGGATACGATAACGAGATCGGGATCGTCGGTTGCGAATACTTTCTTTGCTTTTCCTTCGTAGAGCTGTTCTTTCTTTTCCATGATTTTGTCCTTCCTTTATGTTATATTTCTTTGACAGTTTCCTGCATTTTTTTATCGGCATCAAGATTCTTCTGATGCTGTTTTTCCTTGAACTGTGCGTATTTTTCCGCAAGCTCGTCATCATTTACGGCGAGGATCTGCACGGCGAGATATCCGGCGTTTGCGGCGCAGTCTATACCTACGCAGGCGACCGGAACTCCCGGCGGCATCATTACAGATGAAAGAAGCGAATCCACGCCTTCAAGTGCCTTTGCTTTCACAGGAAGCGCAATGACCGGCAGAGTGGTGTTTGCTGCAAGAGCACCGGCGAGATGAGCTGCCATACCGGCTGCGCCAATGATGACACCGAATCCGTTTTTGCGTGCATCTTTTGCAAATCCGGCAGCCTCGGCAGGGGAGCGGTGAGCTGAGAATACGTGCATCTCAAACGGCACTCCGAATTCTTTCAATGCTTCGGCGGCTTTTCTTACAACGGGAAGATCACTGTCACTTCCCATAATAATAGCGACCTTTATCATAACATACCTCCTTTTCGGTAGTAAAAACAGTTATTATAAAAACAAAAAAGCCGTATCATCGGGTACAGCTGATTCTGGAATGAGGATATGGAGCGGTAAGGCTGTTCTGTGTGATCGTGAGATCGCAGCGACAATGTTCAGCGAACATAAAATCCTCTCCAGTCCGGAATATACCATTATATAAGCAAATACAATATATGGAAAGGAAATATTGTACCTGCCGAAAGAAAATTCCAACTATATTGTACTATATTTTATGACTAAATTCAAGCTTTTTCCGAAAATATTTTTTACATTTTTTTAATTTCGGCATAATGTCAAAACGGTGATATTGCACAATGGAATTGCGTCAAAATCATGTAAAGTTTATTTTTTAAGCGACTGTTTAATTAAAAAATAAGCATTCAAAGGATATAAATTAGCTAAAAAACACATTAAAAGCGGTTACAAAGGTATTACAATTTACCGTAAAACGCCTTTGGAAACGATTACGAAAGCGAGATAAAATTTTTCGTCGGAATAGACAGAAAAACGGTTACAGAAAAGTTACAATCCGTTAAGTAAATATCCGAAAACCGCCGGACGATCTGATCGGATCCCGAAAAAAGCCTGAAATTAAAGCCAAAAAATTGTGCAAACATCAAATTACTTGAATTAAATCAAAATTTGTCAAAATGAACAAAATATTTGAAAAAATAACGCGAGTGAAATCGATTTCCGAAAACATGGTGAAAAAATTTTTAAAAAAGGGCTTGCAAAAATGAAAAATTTGTGATATAGTAACAATGAAATTGCGGGACGTAAAAATTAAGCGTTCAGAAGCAATTTAAATTTATCACAGGTTCATAAAGAAATGGACCGCAATATTTTGGAGGAAAGAACTATGAAGAAAAGAGTAGTTTCTGCTGTTCTCGCTTCCGCACTTCTCGTAGCGGCAGCAGGATGCGGCAACAACAACAACAACTCAAGCAGCAGCGGCACAACAACAACAACAACAACAGCTGCTCCGTCAAACAACAGCGCAGACACAACAACAACAACAACAAAGGCTGAAGAAAAGACCGATGATGCTGCAGCTCCCGCTGCAAGCGGTGTTTCTATCGCAACAGATACCGGAAAGAAGCTCCGTATTGGTTGCTGGAACGATGAATTCCAGGGTTTCTTCGAGAAGTATTATCTCGGAACAAAAGAACTCCATGAGGGACAGGGTGACTATTATGATAAGGCTCCCGGTCTTCCCGAAGGCGTAGAGATCGAGTGGGTTACAACTCCTTCTGAGGGTGGCGCATATCAGACATGGCTCGATACAAATCTTGTAAAGAATGCTTCTGCTTCTGCTGATGACAAGATCGACTTTTTCCTTGCAGAAGCTGACTACATCACAAAGTATGCGGATTCAGATTATACTCTTAATATTTCTGAACTCGGTCTGACAGTTCCCAGTACTGTATATGATTATACTGTAAAGGCTGCTTCCGACAGAAACGGCAATGTTAAGGGCGGATCTTTCCAGTGCTGTCCTTCAACTATTATCTACAGACGTTCGATAGCTAAGGATGTTCTCGGAACAGATGATCCTGCTGAAGTACAGTCCAAGCTCGATTCTTGGGATAAGTTCAACAGTGTTGCAGCTCAGGCTAAGGATAAGGGTTACTTAATGACAGGATCGTTCCAGGAGACTTTCCGTGTATTCTCCAACAACGCTACATCTCCTTGGGTTACAGACGGTCAGCTTACTATTCCTGATGCTGTAAATGAGTGGAAGGATCAGGCTAAGATGTTCCTTGATAATGGATATACACTTAAGTCTGATGTATGGGGTCAGGAAAAGACAGATCAGATGTATGCTGACGGTAAAGTAATGTGCTTCTTTGGTCCTGCTTGGTATTTTAACTTCTGCATGACTAACGCTATGGATCCCGAAAAGGGCTGCTCCGGTGACTGGGGCATCTGCGTTGGACCGCAGTCTCACTTCTGGGGCGGTACATGGCTCCTCGCTGCAACAGGTACAGATAACCCCGGCCTTGTTGCTGACATAATCAAGACATTCACAGAGAATCAGGATGTTCTTGAACAGCTTATCGTTGTTGACGGTCAGGTTCCGAACAGCACAGATCTTGTTGCTAAGTATGCAGCAGACAGCACATACGGTTCTGATTTCCTTGGCGGCCAGAATCCTCTGACTCTCTACAACACAATGACTTCCAGCATCAAGTGGGAGAATCATACCGCTTACGATCAGATCTGCAACGAAAAGTTCCCTGAGAAGATGCTCGACTACTTTATCGGCAACTGTGACGAGGCTACAGCTCTTCAGAACTTCTATGGTCTTGTAAATGAGAGCTATGGTAATGCAGTTCAGACTCCGTGAGTGAATTGAAGACTATATCAAATAATTGCTGATCTTAGAGGCGAGGCAAGTTTCTTGCCCCGCCTCTTGATTAATATTATTAAATTAATGAGAGGATAACGGCTTATGAGTTCAACAACTAATACTGTGCCGGTAAAGCATAAGTCTATAAGCTATGCAAAATGGGGTTATTTTTTCATCGCTCCTTTCTTCGTTGTTTATGTGGCTTGCTCATTGATACCGCTTTTTTCAACTTTTTATAACGCGTTCTTTGAGAATTATATTGACGGTTTGACTCAGGTTGGACCTAATTTTGTTGGTTTTGAAAATTTTGTTACTCTGTTTACACCTCGTCCTGACGGTAGACTTGAGATAATAAATTATACAGGCAACACTATGATAATGTGGATCATGGGTGCTGTTCCTCAGATTATTTTTGCTCTGCTGCTTGCAGTTATATTCACAAGCGATAGAATGAAAATCAAGGGTCAGCCATTCTTTAAAACCGTTATCTATATGCCTAATATCATAATGGCAGCTGCATTTGCGATGCTGTTTTTCACTCTGTTCTCCAGAGTCGGACCTGTTAACCAGATGATACAGGCAAACGGCGGAGAGGTATTTGACTTCTTCAATAATAAGTGGTCTGCACGTGGAATCATAGCATTCATTAACTTCCTTATGTGGTTCGGTAATACCACAATTCTACTTATGGCAGGTATCATGGGTATAGACCAGAGCTTGTTTGAGGCAGCGGCTATCGATGGAGCAAAATCATCACAGGTCTTCTTTAAGATCACTATCCCGCTTCTTATGCCGATTATAATTTATGTAGTTATCACAGCTCTTATAGGCGGTCTTCAGATGTTTGATGTTCCGCAGATCATATCAAGTGGTAGCGGAGCTCCCAATAATACTACAAAGACGCTTGTAATGTCGCTTAATGCATATATCAACGGTGCAAGTAAGAACTATGGTATGGCCGGTGTTATCTCGATTTATCTGTTCATAATTACAGGAGTACTCAGTTTCATAGTATTCAAGTTCACAGAGCCGAAAAAGGGAGGTAAGAAATAATGGCTGGCGGAAAGATGGATTATTTTGATAAGAGCAACAAGGCTTCTCTTACTGTATCAAGAGTATTATCATATATTTTCTTGATATTCGTTACTATACTCAGCCTTTTCTCTTTCTATCTCCTTATAATTAATGCTACAAGAAGTCACGCTCAGATGGCAACCGGTTTTGAGCTTCTGCCTAAGGAAAACTTTATTAATAACTTTATTACCGTATGGAATGACAGAAATCTTTACTTTATTCCTCAGGGAATGCTCAACAGCTTTATTGTTGCAGCTTGTACATGTATTTTGACAACCTATTTCTCTGCAATGACAGCTTACGGTATCTGTGTTTATGATTTCAGAGCAAAGAAAGCAGTACACAAATTTATAATCCTTGTAATGATGATACCTACACAGGTGTCTGCTCTTGGTTTTATAAATATCGTAAACAATCTTAACCTGACAAACACATACTGGCCGCTGATAATTCCGGGCATTGCTGCACCGGCTACATATTTCTATATGAAGCAGTATATTGACAGTACGCTGCCGCTTGAAATAGTTGAGGCTGCACGTGTTGATGGCTCCAATGAATTCAGGACATTCAATTCCATTTGTCTTCCGATCCTTAAGCCTGCCATAGCTGTTCAGATGATATTCGCGTTTGTTGCATCATGGAACAACTTCTTTACTCCTGCACTTGTGCTCGATAAGAAAGAAATGCTCACGCTTCCTATTATGCTTTCTATTGTTCGTTCGAACCTAAACTCACGTACAGGTGACTACGGTGAGGTTTATATGATAATATTCCTCTCCATTGTTCCTGTCGTTATAGTTTACCTCTTCCTCTCTAAATTTATTATAGGCGGTGTAACTCTCGGAAGTGTAAAGGGCTAATAGCAAAAATCACGATCCCGGCAGATATTTTCTGTCGGGATCTTTATTTATACTGATATGTAGTATAGCCAATACCGCACATGGTTTTATCTGCCTGTGCGGTATTGCGTTATATTTATTTTTTGGTAATTATCTTATGAAATGAGTTGGCTGCCACGATTCTTTTTCGGGAAGACCGTATTTTTCTTTGCCGAGAGCGATAGATCTTATCAGAAAGCTCATATTCCGCGCGAGGACTCTCATTGTCTGCAAGCCTTCCTTGTCCTGTTCAACCTCACCTTTCTCCCTGCCGTGAACGCTGTTCCAGTATTGGCTTGATGCAACAGGCATTCCGCAGATAGTGAAATATTTGTTCAGCTCGTCAAATGTTGCCGAACAGCCGCCGCGTCTTGCAACCGCTACACTTGCACCGACCTTCATTGTTTTGTCGAAATGTGTGCTGTAGAAAAGCCGGTCAAGACAGGCGATAAGCGTAGCGTTTGCGGAAGCGTAGTAAACGGGTGTTGCGACCACAAGACCGTCTGCCTTCTCGAACTTCGGTGCAAGCTCGTTGACTATATCATCGAATACGCATTTTCCTTTATCGTGGCAATTCCCGCAGGCGATGCAGCCGCGTACAGGCTTATTTCCGATCTGGCAGACCTCGGTACTGATACCTTCCTGCTCAAATACCCTGACCATTTCGTTTACTGCAATTGATGTGTTTCCGCCAACACGCGGACTTCCGTTGATAATAAGTACGTTCATTGATGTACCTCCGTAAAATTAATGTAAAGATGAACAAGGTCACTGAATTTATTATTCAAGCGCTTTGCTAAGACTGTAGGGGATCCCACGGGGACCTCTCACTGCATAGATCCCATAATCTCTTCCGAGAGATTCAAATGTGAATCTCTCCGGCGGATAGCGCTTCTGAAGTTCTATTCTCATCAGAGCTTTCATGTGCAGATCGCCTTTATCATACCTGAACGGTATATCTGTTTCTACTACCTTGCATTTGTAAAGGATCGCCGATACCGGAGCCGCTGCATATATGAATACGGTATCTCCCTTTTTTATACCTGCCCCCTGTTTCCACTCAATAACATCTGAATTATCAAAAGCGGATGCAATATCATAATATTTCGGATTTGCCGGAATTATCCATTCTTTCGGCGGGCGCAGTTTCTGCTTCTTTTCCTTTGAAGCAGTAGTTTTGTAACCTTCATCGAGCCATTTGCAAATATCCTCAAACGGGACGCTTCCGTCCAGCAATATTGATATCCAGCTTCCACGGCTGATGTGATAGCCTTTGAAAATTCCCGGCTGCTGAATGAGAAAATCCACGAGCAGGGGATCGCTTAATTTCACATTCAGTATATCGACCTTTTCTTCGCTTTCGAGTCCGAGTTTGTCACCGCGCACGTCCATGATTATCCCGAACCATTTTTTATTGTCTGAATGACGGAAAACTGCATAGTCCGGATATCTCGCCCACAGATATTCCGGATCTGCCATATATTTTTTCTTTATATATGAGATCAATTGTTTTCTTATCATATTTTATCTCCGAAAATCAGCTGTTTAGGATACTGAGTGATAAAAGAGGCTGCAAAATGGTACAGCCGTATGTCCCTGAATTATTATATCATAAATAAAAATCCTTGTCAAATGACTATAGGGAACTTCTAAAAAACCATTTGAGAGAAAACGCGCCAACCACGCCGAAGACATTGTCAAGTCTCTTAGACGCGACTGTCACATTTTCTCTTTTCAAAGCGATTTTTAGAGGTACCATATGGGCAATACCCCCAAAGCACGGATAAAGCCTTTGCACGTGACTTGCTTGCATTTGAATGATAGGCAGAAAAAACCGTCCCTTACCGAAAGGCAAGAGACGGTATCCTACAGCGGGTCGCTCCAGATGTATCCGATGAATATTCACGGCAGCTTTATCTTCGGGAGCATACGCTTCAGCTGTCCGGAAGCCTCAAACGGGATATTTTCCTTTTCGAGCAGCCGGCAGAAACGTTCAAACGGTTCTTTGTCCTTATTGATAAGTTGGAATGCAATGCAGAATTTATCTTTCAGTGCTATGACTTCCAGCATAAGGTCGCCGTCTGTCAGAAGAAAGAACTCTTTTATGTACTGACTCATTCCGCCCCAGTCAACAGGCTTTGTGTAGCTTATCGTGAAAGTGTCGCGTGTGTCGTTGCGGAAGGTGCTGTTTAATTGGGCATATTTTTTCTTTGATTTGAGATCAGGCTGTTCGTCTATGCCATTGTGAACTTTCACAAGGTTTTTGTAGCGCTCATAGCTAAGCTCCGGCTGGCTTTGTCTGATGATCTCTCCTCTTGCACGCATACTGAGTTTTTCTATAGTTTCGTCCTGCATATTCCAGTCATACTTTACGTGCAGCAGTCTTACAAAGTCACGGTATGATATTTTTAGAAATATAAATGCAGGCATTGCCTGAATGATCCCGACAAATAAAAGAATCCAATCTTGATTACCTTATTTTGGACTACAACCGAAACAATATTGAGTGGTATCAGACGGTACTAAATGGTACAATGACTATCTTAAACACTATTATAACATAAAAGAAAATCCTTGCAAATGCCTTTGTTAAGCTACTTGCAAGGATTATTCCTATTTCTGTGCCGAACGCTTTGGATTTTTTGAAAACTCCGGACAGCGAGGAAAAAAATATCCCGCCTCGGATAAACCCGAGACGGGATTCGCCGCCCGCCGTCGCGGGCTGTCTGTGCCGAACGGTTTAGATTTTATGATAACTCCGGTGATACGGGCGAAAAAATAACCCGCCTACGGAAAACCATGGGCGGATTGTCAGCGCGGACTCCGCGCCTGGAGCTGATAGTCGGAATCGAACCGACGACCTCATCCTTACCAAGGATGTGCTCTGCCGACTGAGCCATATCAGCATACCTGACTACAGTTAAAAATTATACCACATAATCATGGATTTGTCAAGTACTTTTTTAAATTTTCTGAAAAACCGGCACAAAACAAAAAAATGTACAGCACGGAAATGAATGTATCATTCACGATCAGCGCCTGTCTCTTTCTTTTTTGCTGAAAATGCAGCCGCAGTAATCCTGACGGTAAAGTCCGTATGTCTGCGACAAAACGATAGAGCGTTTATATCCCTCACGTTTTTTGAAATCCGAATACAGGTACGGGATCTCCACACGCGCCGATTCCTCACCGCCTATCTCGTTGAGCTTAGCGGCATTTTTAAGAGGGCTGATCGAAAGCGTTGTGGTGAAGTAATCATATTTCCCCGCAGCGGCAAAATCGGCAGTTTCCGCGAGTCTTAGCCTGTAGCATCTGAAACATCTCTCGCCGCCTTCGGGAATATCCTCATAGCCTTTTACAGTCTCATAATAGCGCTCGGGATCATATTTCCCTTCAGCGAATCTGACCGGATTCTTTACCGGCATTTCGTCAAGCAGTCTTTTCAGCTCGTTTACTCTTTTATTGTATTCGGCACGCTCAGAAATATTCGGATTGTAGTAAAATACCGTGATCGAAAAATACTCTGTAAGGTATTCAAGAACATAGCTGCTGCACGGAGCACAGCAGCAGTGAAGCAGCAGGGAAGGGGTAATACCCTGTGCTGTAAGCTCTCCGATCTTCTTGTCAAGCTCACGCTGAAAATTTATTTTTGACGGTTCCATTCGATCTCTCCGTATTTTTTTCCTATGACTTCTTTAGCCTCATCGAGAGTTCCGGATAACACAGCATCTTTCTCAAGGTCCAGAATGAGTCCTTCATGTGTTTTGAGGAAAAACGCGGTCTTTCCCTCATTTATCTCTTCAATATCTTTCCAGCCGATAACGCTCTGAGGTGCATTTCCGCGGACAAGTATGATATCGCTCTCTGATAATGCGCATACCAGACCGTCAAGCCGGCGGAGCGCCTGCACAAGTTTTTTCGTATATTTATTTATCATCAGATTCATTGCAACAATTACAGCTGCATCAAAAACAATTGTGCAGATCATAAGAATAAGCATCACGTTATTTTTTGTCATGATAAAACCGATCAGTCCGATGAGCGGAACTGCGGTAAGCAGAGCACCGCACAGTATCATCGGCAGCATACCGAGCGTGTTCTTACCCAAAAAAGATATCTTGATGTATTCCTTCACACTTTTTTCGGAATATCTGAGTTCAAAATCGGTCATTATACGATCCTCCCTATAATTTCAAAAACAGGACCTTTCTGCCACAGAAAAGTTGAAAGCGCTATCTGTATGCACCCGCCCTGATCCAGCGCAAAATCCGACGGACGTCCTTTTGGCAGTCCGTACCCTGCGCAGAGATTCATTATTACTCCTGCATGGGTTATTATTGCAGCCCGTGTTACCTGATCGTGCATCATATCCTTGAAAATTTCCTCCAGCCCGTCAAGACAGCGCAGAGTGAATTCTTCCATTGTTTCGCCGCCGGGAGCCTTTGCGGAAAACCCACCTTTCAGCCATTCGGTATATTCCGGAAGATCTTCAAGTTCCTGCTGTGTTTTTCCTTCAAATTCACCGAGGTCGCATTCTGCTATGTTGTCGATCTGTTTTACATAGCGGTCGGGATAGATTATATCCGCAGTTTCAAGACAGCGTTTCAGCGGACTTGAATAGACCTTCTGTACGTCCGGGTACAGGTGGTCATGTGCAAGGCGTGTTATCGCGCAGAATCCCTCATCGCACAGCGGAAGATCGGTAAGTCCGATGTATTTTCCGTCAAGATTTCCTTGTGTAATGCCGTGCCGGATAAGATAAAGAGTATAGTTTTTCATTGAAAGTCCTTTTCATTGGTATCATCAATCAGCTTTTTAAGGCAGTTTGACAAATAATAATTAGTTTAGCATATATAATTTGTATATAATCATATTAATTATACTGCATATAAATGTTTTTTTGTAAAAAATGCCACTTTACTTTTCAGTTTATTTCTTATATAATAGGTTTACGGCTCTGTGATGTAACATAGTGCCGTATTTTGTCAGATTTTGACATATCAGAATACCCGAAAGGCTTGATAGAATGAACAGCGATTTTCCGAGAATATTGTCCCTGCTCCGCAAGGAAAGACATATAAGCCAGAAGGCGGCAGCCGCAGATCTTGGTGTAGCGCAGGCTCTGCTCTCTCATTATGAGAAAGGAAAGAGAGAATGCGGACTTGATTTTCTTGTCCGTGTTGCGGATTATTACGGCGTGTCAACAGACTATCTTCTCGGACGTACCGCAAACACCACAGGCAGCGTAATTAAAGAAAGTGATATCCCCGACCCTGCGGCAAGGCAGGAAAAGGCTCGTGCAGGTGCGAATATCTCTGTTGCACTTTCAAAGAAGCTGCTTACAAACAGCATAGATATCATCTATAATCTGCTTGAAAATATCGGAAACTCAAAGCTCACGCTCGCAGTTACCTCGATACTCAACCTGACGGTATATAAGGTATTCAGGATAGTTTTCCGTTCAAATAAATCCAACACACAGACGATGTTTGAGATACCGGACGAAAGATCATGCTACTGTGCAGATGCCGGAATAAGCATGGCAGAAGCAGATGCCGCTGCGGCAGCCTGTCAGTCAGGAAACTCCGAACCCGAGATCTCCACGGTCATCATAGAGTCTGAGTTCCCCAAGCAGTCAGCTGCTCTCCTGAGCCTCATCAAGAGCAGTGAAGCACAGCTCAGAAAGATGATGTGACCGGACACTTTGCAATAGAATTATAGCGTTTTCAGCTCTGTACCCTGAGTACAGAGCTGTTTTGTCAGGTCACAGCCTGTTATATACTTTTGTATAGAACTCGTCCCACATCTTTACGACGTGTTCTTTCGAGTAGAATTTATTTCCTCGTTTTGATGCCTCAACGCCGTCTGCATAATAATCCGGATCGTCGCGAAGCTTTACAAGTTCATTTATGAATCCATCGACCGATGTTTCACGGTAATAGAAATCAAACAGGATATTGTTGTAGATATCAAGATCTCTCAGAAGTATCGGTATATTCACACACATTGCTTCAAGTATCGTCATCGGGAACAGTTCCTCAAATGACGGCAGGAACATCACATCACCGATGTTGTAGATCTCATTCATTTCATCACGCGGGATTATACCGAGCAGTTTAAGATTAGCAGGCGGATTCTCCATGATCTTTGAGATCTCCTTATAGCCGTCCGTGATCGCGCCGAATGAAAATCCACCTGCCCAAGCAAATTCCATATCAGGGCGCTTTTCAGCGATCTCCACAAAGTCAAAGAATCCCTTTCTTACCTGTGTCTGACCTGCGCATACAACAACGAACTTATCACGCGGGATACCATACTTGTCGCGGAGCTTCATTTTTTCTTCCTGCGGTAACGGGTGGAATTTTTCGCTCGAAACATAGTTCGGGATATATGTGACTTTTTTTCTGTCTATGCCGTAATGCTCCAGCCTGTCTATGAAGTAAGGATTTACAACAACAAGGTAGTCCATGCTGTCGTAGAATTTTATCATATATTTATAGAAGACCGATTTAGCGAATCCCGGAAGTTTCAGGCTCGTTTCTATCGTCTCGGGTAGCATATGAACATATCCCACCGAGCGTCCTTTTGCCGATGCGATCGGTTTTTCGAGTAAATAACCCGGATTTATCGTGTGATAATGAGTGATATCAGCCTGTATGTGAGCATTTTCGGTGACCTCATACTTATCGCCGAGATCTTCCTTTATAAGTTTTACCTGTTCCATATATGCAGAACCGACACCCTGTCCGGGTACTGTAGTGGCCGCGGATCTCATATTTACGGTTATTTTTCCGGAGGGCTTCTTTCTGCGGGAATATACAATATACGCACAGGCAGCAGCTGCCGCAAGAACAGCCAGTGCGGCTATAAGAACTTTCTTATTCATATCTGTCCTCTTAAAACCGAAGCGCATAGGATCAATACCTGTGCGCTCCGGTTCTTTCTGAATGCTTTTGTTAAGTGCAGAAACGTGAGAGTTTAACTGCGAAGCGAGTCGTCTTTCAGGAGGGAGGAGAGGGAAACTCATTTCTCCTCATCTCCCCGATCTCAACCGCAGCAAACCGATCTCAGTCTGCGTACTCCATACCGAGCCTGAGTGCTTTCATGTTGGACTCAAGCTTATCGGCTTTCTTCGGGGGT
>CAMOKN010000031.1 GCA_946617595.1 uncultured Clostridia bacterium | reverse complement strand
TGACGCAGGCTTGCTGGCGCAAGTCAAGGAATTTCTGTGCAAGATGACGGAAAAGATGCAAGCAAGTCACGTGCAAAGGCGTTAGCCGTGCTTTGTGCGGTATTGCCTATATTGAAAAAACGGAGGAATGACCTATGCTGCTTGTAACAACCGAATATATCAGCGGAGCAGATACACAGATGCTCGGACTGGTAAAAGGAAGCACTATCCAGACAGTCAATGTGATACGCGATATGGGCGCAAGTCTCAAGACGCTCGTTGGCGGTGAACTTAAAAAATACACCGAAATGATGGACGAAGCACGCCGTATCGCAACAGAAAGAATGATGTTTGAAGCTCAGGCACTCGGCGCAGATGCGATCATCGGAGTCCGTTATGCAACCTCGGCAGTAATGCAGAGTGCCGCTGAGATCATGGCTTACGGCACCGCCGTCAGATTTGTCAATCGTACAAACTGATCCCGTTGGAACTGAAATGAAAGGAGGGTAAATAATGGATTCCGCAGAGCTCGGAAAAAGAATAAAAGAAGCCAGACTCGCCCGAAAAATGACACAGTCAGACGTAGTAGGGGATTTCATAACCCGAAATATGCTAAGTCAGATCGAAAGCGGTAATGCCACGCCCTCTGTCAAAACACTTACTTACCTCGCAAAGGTGCTTCAGCTCCCGGTAAACTACCTGCTCCCGGACGATCTTGAAACAGCGGAAGAACCTGATAATCCTTCGGCAGCGGAGTTTGATGATCTGACTAAAATGAAAAATTCCTTCATGCGCGGCGATTATAAGTCTGCAATAGATACCGCTCTTCCTTATTCTCAGAGCGGAAGTATTATTTACGATGAGGCTTGCGCAATTATTGCCATGTCCTACCTCGAACTTGCCCGTACTGCAAAAGATCCCAGGGAAGGAATGGACAATGCCGAAAAAGCTCAGCGTTTTGCCGGTCTTGGCATTTTCTCCAAACGTGAGGTAAAAGCCTCCGCCGTCCTTCTTTATGATGAACTTTCGGATAAGCTGTGAAGATGTCCCCACCCCATGACCACACCCCAATGATAGGAGCAGTACACCTTACATTCAGGTGCTGCCTTTCAGGAAGGTTAGGGTGAAGAGGGGTGCAGGGGAGGAGAGGGGAAGCGAAACTCATTTCCCCACGGGAAATGGGGTTCCATTCCCCTCTCCTCCCCGCATCTCCAAAGCGTAAGCGGCGCAAAAAAAATCTCTGCTGTCAGAAGACAGCAGAGATTTTTTCTTTTAACCAACGATACCGGAGCGCTCGACACCTTCGACGAAGTTTTTCTGTAAGAATATATACATGATCAGTATCGGAAGGATAGAGAGCAGACAGCCGGCTTCGATCCATACCAGCCAGTCGGCAGGTACACCGGTAGGAGTTCCGGTCGGGCTGTAGTATGACGAAATTGTCTGATAAAGGTTGCTTACCATAAGGGAGATCGTTTTGGACTTTGAGAAGAATACGCCCGAAACATAGGAGTCGTTCCAGTACCATACTACCGAGAAGATGAATACTGTCAGGAACGAGTTGCTCGCATTCGGGACCATGATCCTTACAAATGTCTCGAACGGTCCGCAGCCGTCAAGATATGCCGCGTCTTCAAGCTCCTTGGGCAGTCCTCTGAAGAACTGTCTGAACAGGAAGATGAACAGACCTGCACGGATACCGTTGCAGAAGAACGCCTGAAGGTACAGTGCCCACGGTGAGTTCGCAAGGTTCAGCGCACCACCCGTAAGCAGTGTGCAGATACCGAGCGGATCGAAATATCTGAACTGCATATACTGCGGGATAAGTATGACCTGTGTAGGAACTATGATCTGGAGTATTACTATCGCAAAGAACAGTCCCTTTAATTTGAACTTGAATCTTGCGAAGCCATAGCCCGCTATCGAGCAGGTGATTACCTGGATTATCGAGCATACAACATTTACTCTTATAGTCTCCCAAACCAGATTCGGGTAGTCTATTGCAAGCCATGTCTCCTCGATGTTGCTGAGTGTTACCGTCTTCGGGATCCACATGATCGAGGGGTCTGCCATTTCGATCTGAGGTCTTATTGCACACGAGATCATGTAAAGGATCGGATATACTACGACAAATGAAAGTCCGAAAAGGATAAGAAATCTGAAGACCGGCCATACCTTTTCAGAAACGCGCCTGCCGAGAATGTAGCGGTAATGCTTCTTCTCCGCCGCATTGTAGCCGTGATAATGCGTGATGATCTCCCACGAGCCGACGTGGAATTTGCTCAGACGCTTCTTTTCTTCTTTTTTAAGCTGACGCTTTGATTTTTTCTTGGTCGATACGGAAGCAGCTTCCGAGGCAACCTGAATATTTTCGTTGTCCATTGAAGTACCTCCTTAATCTACCTGGTAGAAGATGAATCTTGAAACTATTGCCGAAATGATACCGAGGATAACTCCGACTATTGCAAAGTATGTCCACGCCATCGCCGATGCCTGATCGTATTTCCAGTCGCTTATCGACTTCATTACCTGCTGCATTACGGGGTTGTCGGTTTTTACGAAAGCATCGATTATAGTATAAATAAGGTTTGCGAATATCATAGGTGAGATCGTCGGGAAGGTTATCTTCCAGAAGAATTCCCAGCCCGTAGCGCCCTCCATGGATGCCGCTTCTTTAGCTGAAACAGGTATCTGCTGCAATGCTGAAATGAATATCAGGATCTGGATACCCGAATCCCATATCAGGTTCAGTATCTTACTCGTGATATCCGATACGGTATCGGCAAGCTGCTGACTTATGTTGTTAAGTCCCATGAATTGCAGGAAGTCCTGAACGAAGTCTGTTTTGAACAGCGCACTGAACTGTGACGCGTCCGAGACACCCTGCGAAAGCATATCTCCGTTGATAACTCCGAGCACAGGACCCGTTGCTATCAGTACCGGCAGGAAGAATATCGCTCGTGCGAGCGTTCTGCCCTTGAACTTGTCGTTAAGAAGAAGTGCAACGAACAGTGAGAATACAAGGATCAGCGGAACTGTATATGCTGTCTCGATAAGTGAATCGGCAAGGTTCTTCGGGAAATCGGCGTTTATCGTGAACTCCCATGTGAAGTTGCCGAAGTTGTTCCACGATGTGTATATTCCGGGACCGTTCATTCCGTATTCCTGCACCTGTGCGGGGTCGGTAACAAGATCGGTCTTGCACATCGAATACCACAGCGACTGCCCTATCGGTATGAGGAACATATACAGCACGCCTATGAACCACAGAGCTATGAATCCGTAGCCGTAAAGGCCCTTCTTCTTTTCGTAGGAGATCCTCGACTGCTTTATCTGCTTTACTTCTCTGGGCTTTCTGCGCCTGATGTCTATTTCACCCTCGGCATTCAGCGCTGCCGCCGAAGCGGTCATGTGAGCCGCTGCTTTTCTCACCGGAGCGGGCTCTTCAGGGAGCTCCGGCTTCTCAAGACTGATCGGGGTGCTGCCGACAGCTTCTTCCGCTGCGGCTTCGGTGTTTTCGATCACTTCGGTCTTTTCTTCATTCTCGAAATCACTCATTATTCATCTACCCCCAATCCATAATCCTTCACATCAAAGGACTTGTTATTATACTTGATCTCTTCAGTCTCAAGGTTAATGTAGATCTTGTCGCCGTTGCTGAATGTTGACTGGTATTCCTGATCGCTGATGCGCTCAAACTTTGTGATCTCAGCATCTGATACCGACTTTATGATATCATCGAAGAGCTTGTATTCGTTGATCGAACGATCCAGCCAGCCCTTGTAGTTGGTATAGTAGAGTACATCGTATTCGCTGTCCGCGAACTTGTTGGGATTCTCATACATCAGCTCATAGTGTATCGGCGTACCGGTCACAAGTGCGAGCATTCTGAGTTCCTGAGCATCTGCGCTCTTGTTGATCGCCTTGGTGGTGTACGGAACAAGTCCGTGCAGTACCATTTCAGTCAGCGGAACATCATAGTCAAATATATCATAGTTCGACGAGTAGAGCGGAACGTCCTTGATATAATCCGCATAGGGGATCATATACTGGTTCGCGTTCTCCGTCATTATCTTGAGTCCGCTGTCTTTGAGCTTCTGATAGCCGGCCTGGAGGATCTCTATCGTATCTTCTCTAACAAAGTATTCTCTGTTCTTGCTCTCGTTTCTGCGGCTGAAATCGCTGTAGAGCAGGCGTGAAGCCTGATTGAGCGAGATGCCCGATGCGCCTTCCTGGCGGAACGTTGTTGAAAGCTTATTGAAGATATCGGAGAAGTAATACGGTGAAAGTATCGTCCATGTATCCTTGGTCATGTGAGGAAGACCGAATGCAAGCTCGAAAGGCGTCTGTGTTGCATAAGCCTTTGTTATCTGCTTTGAGGAGTTGAGCGTGAACGAATAACCGTTTCCGGACTGATAGTATTCCATTATATCGCAGCTCGGGAACAGGTCATAGCCCTTCGACTCAACGTAGTTCTTGAACTCCTGATAATCGTTCTTGCCGCCAAGCTTGGACGAATACTGGAAGTTTGCTGCGATCTGTCCGACGATACCCGCTTCGTTGAAATCCTCATAGATGATCTTTATGTTGCTGATACCGCCGTTTTCGAGCATCTTGACGATCTCAAGAGCCTGCTTGTAGGTAGTAGCGGCAGTCTGGATCTTTACGGGGAATCCCATTACGGACTGAGTCTTTACAGTTCCGCCGTAGAGAGTCAGGTAATACGGAGCGCTGCTGCTTTCAGTCCTCTTTGTAACACCGATCTTGTTTTTCAGATAATCCCTGTAAACACTCGCAACGTTGTTATAATCGAGATCATCACCGAAAATCGGGGTATATGTGACTGAGAGATTTCCGGTCCTGATCTCGTTAGCCTCATATACGGTAAGCGGGTTGTTGCTGCTTCCCATGAAGTACTTATCGGTCGATCTGACATTGAACTCGAACCAGCAGGCATTCAGGTCTGCGTTCGATACCTGACCTGTCACCATTGCGTGCTCGGTGGAATATGCATCTCCGTCGGTTGCGATCATTACAAGACCCGATCCTTCGGAAGAATTGATATTTCCCATTACCGGAAGGGTCACCTGTTCGATCTTTGCGCCTGCATACAGCTTTCCGACAGCGAGGTCGTCACCGTACACCTTCGACTCGAAGGTATTTATGTCGCCCGCAGCGGTGCCGTTGTTGTAATTTATGACCGCGCCCGAACCGTCGGATACTACCATCATTCCGTCCTTGTCGGTATATGTTGAGGCGAGGTTTTCAAGAATATGGATAGAAAGGATCCTGTATCCCGGATCGCCGTTCTCCTGAGTTTCGGGGATATATTCCACGATCTCGCTTGTAGGAACGGTAGCTGTGAACGTGCCGTCTTCGTTCAGCACGATATCCAGCGGGATATTGAAGCTCTCTTTGCCGGAGTTTATGAATACAAAAGAAAATCTTACTCCGTTTTCGATCTTGCTGCATTTTTTCTGCACGCTTGAATCGTGCGAACGCAGCGGGGTAGAAGAAGGCTGCTTGTTTACCGTGTCTATATAGTCCACGGAGATCATAGTCTTTCTTCTTCTTTCCTTTTTCGTATCGCTGTTGTAGTAGTACGACCACCATCTGCAGCCGGTGTTTTTGTCCTCTATGACAAAGACACAATCCTTTTCATTCACGTACAGACCCAGCTTCGAGTTTTCCGCCATTAACTGCATATCTGCGAAAGCTTCGTCCTCGGTTACGTAAATGCCGCTGTCCTCCGCTGCTGCGGTGTCTGTGCCGGAAGCCTCATCGGTACCCGTTTCGCTGACTTCCGCAGCTGCTGTATCATCGGTCTGCTCCGACTCCGACCATACCGGCATCGAAGCTGCGGAGACCGACAATACTGCGGCAAGTCCCGCAGCCAACAGCCTTTTCCTTAATTTCAGCATTTTATGACCTCCATACTCTCCCGCTCCGATCTTACCGCGGGAGATCCGAAATTGAATTTGAGTTTACTTACTTTCAGGCATGAGCTGCGCTAAATACTGAATCTGTACATCAGCTCGGTGTAAACCGAATATACGAATACAAATACCTGCTGGAACAATGTGAGCAGCAATACTGCAAGAAACAGTATTATCGCCATTGCCACGACCGTAAAGAACATAGCCGCTATCGTTTTCGGGAGCGAGTACTGGTGAACGGTCTTCATTGCCGAGATCATAAGCACCACCGACCATACAATGCCGAGGTATCTGAAGAAAGCGATGAATCCGCCTTCCGTCCTGAGCAGGAAGTTGCTGGCGATGATTATGATAACTTCGGAAAAGAGATAGGGAACAAGCGCATAAGCCGATACGCAGAAGATGTTCTTCATGGTACCTTCACCGTCGAACAGCGTACACAGCGACCAGTTTCCGACCACCCATGTAATGAACAGAATGACCGATGAAGAGAAGTACGGTACGATGTTGAATACCTTTACGTAGGTATTGTTGAACAAAAAGCCTGTGAGCTGTGCGCTCGCAACGCTTATTATGAAGAACATTATGACGATCACCCATGCGACCTTCATATTGTAGCCTTTTTTCCATCTGAGGTCATCGTAGCCCTCAAACGGGTGCCTCATTACGTAGAACGGCCATTTCCAGGCAGGCAGATCCAGATCAAATTTCATTTATCACTACCTCCTTTGCTTGCCGCTTTTTTCTTTTTGAGATATTTTCTTACATAGCTCCATGCTATCAGCAGAACTATTATTCCAAGGACTATTATGAGCATCCATGTGAAGTTTGCTCTTATGAATTCTATACGGAAGGACTTGAATGCTCTGTTATAACCCGCTCTCGATGTGCGGTAGAAATAGTCCATTGCCGTACCGTATTCATTCTGGTTAAGGTATGCGTTTCCGAGACCGATATATGCGAGCCAGTAGTTTGCGTCTCTTCTGAGGACTTCTTCCCAAGGCTCTTTTGCCTCATCGTAAAGACCCTCGTTGAACAGTGAGATCGCATTCTGCACTATTGCACCGAACTCGGTCTGCTTGAATATCGTGATGCTGTTCTTACGAGAATCCACAACATAGACTTTTCCTTTGTAAGTCTCTACCGCGGATACCGAGAGGAATGTTCCTTTCTGCGTACCCTGAGTCTGCTGAGGACCCTTTGTTCCGAAGATGAACAGAAGATCGCACTCATCGGTGTACTGGAACACACGGCCGGTAGTAAAGTCGAGCAGGTAGATATTTCCCTCTTCGTCTATATCGACATCGGTTATAGCCGAAGCGTAATTGTGACCTTTATAGTATCTTGTCGCAAAATCGCCGAAGGTCATATCGTCATATCCGAGATTTTTGAATATGTTCGTACCTGCCGGATTCAGCTTTTTGAGGACGTCCGTCTCAGCCGATTTATTTTCGGTTACGGTATAGATAAAGCCTTCTTTGTCTATATCCAGATTGGATATCTCCATTGCTACTGAACGGCGCATCGCTATGATCTGTTCTCTGGTGTAGATCAGCTTCCAGAACTGCTGCGCAATTACCTCGGCGGTAGCCTCAACTCGGTTTGCACCGTAATATCCGTTGAACTGTCCGTCAGCGGAGAACTGCAGCGAACCCTGTGTGATCGAAGGAACGATGACATAAACGTTGAACGCGCTGTCAACAACTACCTTATTCGGCTTATATGTCGTCTTGTCGTCATAAACGTCCTTGGAAGGACGGGTATATTCCATTGCGATCTCAAGATCTTCATTGAACGCTACCACACGGTCGTTATCCGAGTCAGCGACATATATGAGCTTTACTCCGTCGCTGTTCGTCCTTACATAAACGCCTCTCGGGCTGCTGAATGTGGTCTTTTTTATGATGCTCTGACTTTCCGGAAATTCATGGCTGTATTTAAGCTCTTTAATGACCTGGGTTGCGTCCGGTGAGAAAGTGCTGTCAGTAACTATGAGTCTGTTGTTCTTACTGTCAACTATGTAGAATTTTCCGGTATTCTGGTCAACGAACATATCCGAGGGCTCTGAAAGTCCCTGAAGCTGCTTGAGAGCGTCTTCCTTCAGACCTTCGCCGTAATCCAGCAGATCCAGCCCCAGATCGCTTCCGTCTATTACTTTATCAACGACGAAACCGTTCTGAGAGGGTATCGGATCGCCCCACCAGTCGTAATTATAACCGGTATATGGTTCATCCGCAGATGCTGTAACGCCAAGAGCTGTTACACAGACCGCAGCGGTAAGAAATGCTGCTGCGAGCTTTTTCATTAACGGCATTAAAATCATCCTTTCCTGTAAATTTTTAATCCTTCAGACCGCTTTGTGCCATTGTTTCGACAACCGAGCTCTGGCACAGCAGGAATATCAGCATCGGCGGTATCATCAGCACGACGGTCGCTGCCGCTGCCACACCCGCTCTTGCGATACCCGAAGCGCTTATCTGCTGCAATACGGTCGGGATCGGTTTTAATGCTTCATTGTAGATGAACGAATATCCTGTGATCTGCCAAGCACCGTTGAAAGCGAAGATCATCAGGGTCAGCCACGCAGGCTTAACATTCGGCATTACTATCTGCCAGCAAATGCGCACCTGTCCGGCACCGTCGAGGTACGCGGCTTCTATAAGTGCGTCAGGAAGCTGTCCTATGAACTGTCTCATAAGGAACAGTCCCATTGATGTTGCGATGTACGGAAGTGTTATTGCAAGGTAGGTATCTATGATGCCCATTGTTGCCATAACGATGTACTGCATGATGTAGAGTACCGTACTTGTGAACAGAAGCGTGATCTCTATTATCTTGTTAAGGAACTTTCTTCCGGGGAACTGCACCTTAGCCAGCGCATACGCCGCAGAAGACGAGAAGATCAGCTGTGCAACTGTAACTACTATCGCAACGAATACCGAGTTGAATATGTATCTGCTGAACGGTACCCACATATTTGAAGCTGTGTTGATAAGGTCAACGTAGTTCTGGTTAGTGGGTGCCATCGCATACAGCTTCGGAGGGAAGAGGAAGAGTTCCTCCGAAGGCTTTAACGACTGTATCACCGACAGATATATAGGGAAAAGCATGAACAGTCCGAGCAGCACCAGCAGTATAAATATGAATATGTCGCCGGCCCGGCTGCCGCCATATTTCTTTCTGGATTTTTTAGTCCTCATGACTACCGTCCTTTCGTAGGTGATCGCATTGCCGGAAAGCTCCGGCAGTGCGTTTCTTTAATATTATTTTTCGGGAAGACCCGCTGGATTAATCGAGATATCGTCCGAGTATCTTCTTGATCGCCCAGTTTGCAATCAGCATTACCGAGAACAATACAAAGCATATTGCCGAAGAATAACCCATTTCGTATCTGATCGAACCGTAGTCATAGGCGTGAGTCATTATCGTATGACCCGCATAGTCGGTAGTCGGGAAGGCTGTGAGCATACGTCCGATATCGCCTGCGGTGAACGATGATGTTATCTGCATTACGGCCGCGAACATAAGCTGCGGTCCCATTGCCGGGATTGTTACATATATAAGTTCCTGACCTCTGTTCTTGATGCCCTCGATAGCACCCGCTTCATAGCGGTCTCTCGGGATACCCTGAAGTCCTGCGCGTATCGCGAGGAATCCGGCACCCAGCGCCATCCACAGCTGTACGACTATCAGTACTCCCATGATGTAGTTTGCATCGGTGAGCCACTGTATAGCGCCGTTTGTAAGACCGAGGTTTATAAGGTATGCGTTTGCGATACCATAAGTATCACCGGAGAAGATAAGCTGCCATGTGGTGTAGATGTTACCCGCAAGTGTCGGGGCGTAGAAGACGAATGTGAACACGGTCTTCATCGGTCCGGGAAGCTCGTTTATCAGCCACGCGAGTATAAAGCACAGGAAGTAGCTTATAGGTCCCGTTACTACCGCGAATACGAGCGTATTCTCGATAGCCTTCAGGAATACTTCATCTTCAAGGAACAGCGAGTAGAAGTTGTCGAGTCCGACCCACCTCGGGAACTGCGCCATGTTGAAGTTCGTAAAGCCCATAGGAAGGGAGATTATGACCGGTATGATCATAAATATCAGGAACAGTATGAAGTACGGGGCGATAAGCCCATATACTCCGGCGTTCTTTTTCATTTCTCTCAATGTGTACCGGAACTTATTGTCCTCGATATACAGAGATTTATCCTTATTATCTCTTGCCAAAGCTTAAACCCTCCTGATTCTTTACTTGCTGTTGAACGCAAGGTCAGCATTCTTTCTCGTGATCTCGGAGTTTATATCTCTGTTGTAGGACGAGAGAGCATATCTCGGGTTCCACGCATCGTTTACGACTGCTCTGAACGCGTTCTTCACATGACGTGTGGTAGCGTATGAAGCCGGGATTATCGGGATCTCTATGGTCGCATTCATCTGCTGTGAGATCTTCTCATATTCTGCGTTCGACCAGGGCAGAGAAGCGAGTGCATTTACGTTTGCGGTATCGAAACGTCCCATCTGACCCATCTGTCCTTCGATCGTTCTGCCGTAGCTTATCATTACATCATCAGATGTGAACCACTTGATGAATTCCCAGGCGGCGTTCTTATCGACGCACTTGTTGAATATTACCGCGCCGGCGCTGCTGGAGTTTGCTGCATAACTTATCTCGCCGGTGTAGTTTCCGTCCGCGTCCTTGATCCTTGTTCCGGGAACGTGTGAGAAATCCCACAGACCCTTTATCTCAGGAGCGGAGACGGTAAGCTGGTTGAAGAACGGGTAGTTGTTGATTATGATAGGCATTTCGCCTGTTCTGAATCGTGTGAAGGGGTCGTATGTCTGCTCAAAGTCATAGATAGTATAGAAGTCAGTCCACTTCTTGAATGCATCAACAACTATCTTCTGATCGAATGTTGTCTTTGAAAGATCGTCAACATACATATTATTTCCGGTCTGGAGGACGAGCATCGAGAATGTGTCTCCGGACTCGAATATCGAGCTTGAAAGGTTGGAGGTCGGCTGAAGCAGACCTACTGTGAGGTACGAACGCTGGAGGACAGGTATTATCTCGATCAGGTCGTCCCATGTCTCCGGTATCTTGCGGACATTCAGTTCTTCAAGGATATCGGTGCGGTAGAACATCATCGGGAAGGTCTGCGATACCGGCAGTCCGTAAACTCCGCCGTTATAGCTGTACAGAGTTTCTATCGTAGGCGTGAATCTGCTCGATATAACGTCCTGATAATCTCTGAATTCCTTAACATTTACGAGCAGTCCTCTTGCCGCGCACTGGATCGGAAAGTCGCCGCCGAGGAACAGTGCTATATCCGGACCTTTTCCGGCAAGTGTTGCTTCAAGGATAGCGCCCTGAACAAGGTTTATACTTGCCTGAACACCGGCATTGCCCTGATTGAAACCGTTATCTACAAGGTCTTTTACAACTGTAGCCTGGTCACGTCCGAGGGATACCCATACGTTAAGGGATTTTTCACTTGTGTCCGAAAGCATTGTATAGTCCTCAAAGAAAGAACCGATAAATGCACTGAAACCGAATGCAAATTCTTCAAAGAAGTTTGCGTTTGCGGATCTTATGTTATCTTCCTCATTTTTGGTAAGTACTTCGATATAGTCAAGTTCAAGCGGCTGATCTCTGTAGTCTCTCATCCATGCGGATACGCCGGAGATGTAGTCTTTAAGAGTTCCTACCATTGAAGGTATTTCGTCCTTCTTGTCGCAGCAGCGCTGTAAGATAACTGCGAGCGACTGGAGCGAAGCAGCTTCTGAACCCTGACCGAGCTTTTCGATATTGGCCTTTTCTTCCTTGAGCTGCTTGATAGCATCTTCAAAAGTCGGGATAAGTTCGGGGATCTGGATATCAACGAGGTAGTCGTTGTATTCATCGGGATCCGGTCCGGTTATCATAAGTATTCTTCTGTAGTAGTAGTTGAGGGTATAAACAAGGTCATCGAGTCTTCTCATGATCTCGCCGATGTCACCGGGAACTACTTCCATAGTTATCGTATGCTCGCCTGCATCAAGATAGATATACATGGGGTCGAGCTTCTGACCGGCGGAAGTGGGCTTATCAGCAGAAAGAAACTGATTGTACCAGTTCGGGTCATACGGGAACGATACGATATCCATTTTCTCATTCGGTACTTCGCCGTCGATGTAGATGCGTCTGTTTGAATAGAAGCCTCTCATCGTATTCTGTCTTGCCTTGAATGAGAATGTGTAGTAACCGTCTCTCGGAATGGTGAATCTCCATGTTATTGCCTGTGTAGCCTTGTTCCATGTACCCGCGCCGATAGTGTTGTATCTCTGCTTTGTCGGATCGGACGGGCTTGTATAAAAAGATGTTCTGTCGTAGGTCGCATACAGTGTTGAAGCGGTCTTGTATGCGGGGGACTGAGCTTCTATCAGAATTGTCTTTGTTCCGATAGCATTATCCCATGTAAGTGCCGGCGTATTTTCCTTATCTGCCTCGGAAGGAGGCTGATATGCTGCCGGAGTCTTGTAGTTCTTGAATGTCAGGGTCTTCAGAGCGATATTTGTTCTGATACCTTCAAGAGTAATGGTATGGATGCCCTTAGAAAGATTGAAGAAGTAAGGGGTATTGAACAGACCTTCTTTATCCTTTATCGGATAAGTTACCCACATATCCTTTTCTACCTGTGTAGGCTTAAGTTCATTACCTTTGCTGTCCTTCTTTATATCGGTAGCATCTTCCCAGTATCTGTCGAGAGTAATATCGTTGCAGGCGGTAAACGGATATTCGCCGTCTATCCTTATGCCGACATCAACGGTGGTGCTTCCTCCGGAAAAGGTGTAGTAATATAGTTCAAGACAATAATTACCCGCCTCTGGGATATTGAATTCGTATGTAAGCGTACCTCTGTTATTTGTCCAGACGAGGCAGTCCTTCTCACCAACATAGTCTGTGATCTCATACAGGGGATCATTTCCTGCGCTGTCCTTGCCTGCAACTCCGTCCTTTGCCTCGATGACCACTTCTTTATCGGGGAAAGTCTCGTTACGGTGCTTTTCGTAGTACGCGCTGTACGCGTTGTCTCTGTTACCGGTGTTCATGATGTTCCTGATAGTAGAAACTTCGCTTTCTTCTTCCGTGGTCATTTCTTCCTGCTGGTCATTTTCCGCAAACGCCGGAAAAGACTGCATAGTAAGAAGCATTGCCGCAGTCAGAAGTACAGCTGTCATTTTTCTTGTCTTGCCCAAATTAAGCTCCACCTTTCTTATTATCAAATAGCTTTCGCCTGAGAATTATTCAGAATTCACATTTTAAGTTACTGCTTATATATCATTATCCGGTCATCTTCAAGTTCGACGCGCACTCTGTCGCCGCCCTTTATACCAAGCTGATCGAGATAATCCTTAGGGATCTGGAGTCTTCCTGCCTTATCGAGCAGTACGAGCTCTTCATGCTGAGTCTCACTCTCTTCGATCGCACGGATCTCTGCCTGCTGCTGCTCACTGAGTTTCTCGAATGAAACACCTGTAAGTATGGGTTTTTTGCGTATCAACTCACTCGACGTCTTGCCGTCACGTATTGCAACAACGCGATCTATTGACTTTGCGAGATTCGAGTCATGGGTCACTATTATAATAGTAACTCCTGTTTCTTTATTAAGCCGTCTGAATACTTCGAGAACATTATTTGCCGTCTTTGTATCAACGGCTCCTGTCGGCTCATCGGCAAGCAGAAGCTTCGGGTTATTACCGAGTGCTATTGCTATAGCGCAGCGCTGCTGTTCACCTCCGGACATTTGTCCGAGCATTGAATTTTTTCTTGCTGACAGCCCGACCATATCGAGCAGGTATTCTGCACGCTTCCGTCTGTTTTCATATCCGCTCAGCATCATCGGCATTTCGACGTTTTCTATTGCGGTAAGGTAGGGGATAAGGTTACGGGCGTTATTCTGCCATACAAATCCGACTGTTTTTCTTTTATATTCGATAAAATCCTTATCGGAGAATTTCAGCATATCCTTGCCGTCAACATACAGACTTCCGGCTGTAGGGCGGTCAAGACCTCCGAGCATATTCAGAAGTGTGGATTTTCCGGAACCAGAAGCTCCGACTATTCCCATAAGCTCGCCGCGTTCGACCTCAAGGTCAAGACCCTGCAGAGCCATTACTTCTATATCCTTGCTCTTATATATTTTTACGAGATTGTCGCATCGCACCATTACATTTTCGGGCGGTGCGAGCAATACACTTTTCGGCATATTTTTATCCTGTATATTATAATAGTATAGGCATTATTCTATATTGTTTCTTTTTATGTCAACGATTTCACCGTCTTCAAGAGAATACACGACATCGGCAAGCTCCATCATTGCCTCGTCGTGGGTCGTCATCACTACCGTTATACCGTCATCATGAACAAGTTCCCTGAATAATCCGAGCACTGCTGTACCGGTGGAAAAATCAAGGGCAGCGGTAGGTTCGTCTGCGAATATTATTTCGGGCTTATGAGCTACTGCTCTTGCTATTGCAACTCTCTGCTGTTCACCTCCGGACAGTTCTCCGGGTCGGTGATCCATTCTTTTTCCGAGTCCGACTCTTGTCAGACATTCTTTTGCACGTTTTGTTCTTCCGGCTATCGGATATCCGGCGAGTCTGAGTGAGAACTCTACATTTTCAAGTGCGGTCATTGTTGATATCAGTGCTACTGACTGGAAAACGAATGACAGCTTTTGTCTTCTCATTTTATCTCTTCCCGCATCGCTGAGCTTTGCGGTATCTTCTCCGCAGAACCACACTGTTCCGCCGTCCTGTCTGTCGAGTGCTCCGAGAATATTTATCAGGGTGGTTTTACCCGACCCCGACCTGCCCCTTAAACAGACAAGCTCGCCTTTTCCGACCTCGAGATTTATATCGGTCAGGGCATGGACCACGCTTCCGTCTCCGATCTTAAAATCTCTTGATATATGTTCGGCTTTGAGTACTTTTTCCATATATGTCTTTGTTCCACAAATTGTTGGACTACTTCATGTAATATATGTGGAATATTCTACAAAAGTGCATAGCTATCCCATATTTACTTTTTTATTATAGCAAAAAACTTTGTATTTGTCAATATTTCTAAATTACTTTTATCATAATTTCTTTTATTATGGCGAAATGCCCAAATAAGAAAATAATTTCATGAAATAAAGTGTTTTTTTCGTAAAAAATAGAAGATATTGTTTTTCTCTTAATTTTCACATACAATATATTGATCTGGACATTTTTTTAATTATTTTTTTGATTGAATTATTATTTAAAATTTTTTATTTTTTCTTTTTTCTTTTTCATTTTTCTTTTTCTTTTCGCACGCAAAAAGTCTCTTCCCCTTTTGTCGGCACTCTTCCGGCGATGCGACTTACTTTCCGTCCGTAGCGACGGAAAGTAAGCAAAGGACGCGTACTCGCTGCGCATCAAAGTAGCTTGACAAGTGATCTGTAACTATGATACTTACGAAAAACATA
>CAMOKN010000030.1 GCA_946617595.1 uncultured Clostridia bacterium | reverse complement strand
CGGCAAGGAAATGTGCGCTGTCGAACGAAGCGGAAGCTTTAAGAATGTACATATCTCCTCCGTATAAAAAAGCGTCCGCCGGAGCAGACGCAATCTGATCGTTATAACCGGGCATAGTTCCCCGTAACAAAAAGACTGCCCTGGTTTTGTTTAAAGACAGGATGGCGCAAACGAACTGTCTGCGGGGAACGCCCCGCTGCGAATACCGTAACACGGAATTCGGCAAGTCTCTCAAAAGACCGCCTGCATATTGCATTTGTATGGTATTATAACAGATTTTCCCCGGAAAGTCAAGCCCGGAAATTAGTTTTTATTGATCCGAAGCCTTCGTCTGTTCCGCGCCGGCAACATTCTGCCTTCCGAAACAAGACTGTTCCCATAGTCGAGAGCGTATGTATCGACAAGTGCAGCCGTTTACACTGCCATCTTCTTATCTTATCGGCATCTATAATCCGAGTACAGCGCATATTTCTGTATTCCTGCATTTGTAATTTTGAATAATAATTACCTGTATCATTTGTTATATTTGTGGATTGTGTACCACATTTTTATATGATATAATATTTTTATATAAATATTTAGTTGTTTAAACTCTGCGGATTAATTTTGATTTAAAACGCAGATCTCATTCAGGAGGACGCAAATGAACAAGAAAAGAAAAACATTGAAGCTGAGACTTACTCTCTTATCGACCATTCCGGTACTCGGCGCATGTATCATTCTCGTTGTGATATATGTTGTTGTAAGCTTTGGCAGATACCTGTCAATGTACAAAGACGAAGGACTTGCTCTTTCCGAAGCCTACGCCTTGTCTGTCGAAAATACGATCTCCTCACTGTCACAGCAGTTTGATGTAGTAGATAAAAACCTGAGCATCGTTGACGAAAGCCTTACTATTGACGAAAGAAAAGCGATGCTGAAAGACGCGGCTTCCACAAGCACGTTCAAGGATTTCTCCATTGCATACAGCACAGGCAAAACATACAGCGATACCGATATCTCCGCCCGCGAGTACTTCAAGCAGGCTATGGCTACCCGCGGAGCTTATGTGTCAAGTCCTGTTGTACGCATGACCGACAACTCCATTACTATCATGATGGGAAAATACTTCTCCGCGAACGGTCAGGATTATGTCGTTTACGGCGGTCTTCCAGCCGAGACGTTCTCCGAGCTCATCAGGGAAGTCCATTACGAGGAAAACGGCATAGCTTTCATCATCGACAAGGAAGGGATCGTTGTAGGAACAAGCACCAACGCTGTACCCCAGCTCACCGAACTCCAGGGCGAACACAGCCTCGGCAAATCCCTCACGGATGCAGCGGCGACGATACTCAAGGGCAAATCGGGCAACGTTGAGTTCAACATCGACGGCAAGGCTTACATAGCCGGATATGCGCAGGTAGATAGCGCGGAAGGCTGGTATGTGGTAACGGCTACTCCCGAACAGCCCATACTTGACAGCATAGCTTTAGCCTCAATAATGATAATCATAGTTGCGATCCTTGCAACTATCCTTGCATTCATAATCACAAGTATCCGCATCAAGAGGATAGCCGGGCCGGTCGCAGCTACCGCAAAGCGTATGCAGGAAATGGCTGACGGCGATATCACGACCCCTGCACAGATATACAAGACAAACGACGAGATCGAAACCATGTCCGAGGCTTCAAGTGCGCTCATCACAAATATGAGCTCGATCATCTCCGATCTCGGAAGAGTCCTCACCGCTATTTCAAAGGGAGACCTCACAGTCCGCACAGGCGTTGCATATCCCGGCGATTTTGTGCAGATAGAAAACTCGATCAACGATATTCTGAATGCTCTTAACAGCATCATGACAGATGTCAATATGAGCAGTAACGAAGTTCTCACCGGTTCCAACCAGATGGCAGAAGGCTCCCAGTCCCTCGCGGACGGCACTACCCGCCAGGCTTCAGCGATCGAAGAGATTTCCGCTACTATCGCAGAAGTTTCCACACAGATCGCTAATACCGCACAGAATGCGGCGCAGGCAGGAACCCTCTCCAAGCAGACCCAGGACAAGGTCAACGATCAGGACCGCGAGATACAGAGCATGGTCCAGGCAATGAACGAGATAAGCTCCACTTCCCAGGAGATCGAGAAGATCATCAAGACTATCGAGGATATCGCGTTCCAGACAAATATCCTCGCCCTCAACGCTGCTGTTGAAGCAGCCCGTGCAGGTGATGCCGGAAAGGGCTTCGCGGTAGTCGCTGATGAAGTCCGCAATCTCGCAAGCAAGTCCGCAGAAGCCGCAAGCAGCACCACATCGCTCATCAACGCTTCTATCGAAGCTGTCGGCAAGGGCAGCAGGATAGCGCTGGCAACCGCGGATTCAATGAAGGAAGTCAAGGATATGTCGGCACAGACTGCTGCACTCATAACCGAGATTGCTTCCGCAAGCGCAGAGCAGAACGAGTCTATCAACCAGATCACCAGCGGCATCGAACAGATCTCGCAGGTAATTCAGACAAACTCCGCAACAGCCGAAGAGACCGCCGCTTCCTGCGAGGAGCTTTCCGGTCAGTCCAAGCTGCTTCAGGAGCAGGTGGCAAGATTCAGGATAAACGGGTAAATTCCCGCCTTAACAGCACGCAATACAGAAGAAGACCCTCTGTCAGTAATTGAACCGCACCATTTTGTGCGTACAGTACAAAAAAGCACCTATGGCAAAATGAATTAAGCAACAAACTGGCTTCGTAATTCAAGCGGAGTCAGTTTTGTTATTAGTTGAATACGTTGATGATTATAAAAATGAATGTAGTCATCAATCAGGCGACGAGCTTCAGCAAAAGTCTTGATTTTAGTTCTGTAAATGCACTCTGTTTTCAGAATCGAGAAAAAGTTTTCAGCCAAAGCGTTATCATACGGATTACCACGTCTTGACATTGAAGGCGTTATGTGGTAAGATTGAGTTAGCTTAAAATACCCCTGTGAAGTGTATTGAAAGCCTTGGTCACTGTGGAGCTGCAACTCCCCGGTGACCTTTTCCTTTCTCTTGGCAGCTCTGATCGTGTTCAGAACAAGGTTTATGTTCTGAACGGTCGATGTCTTGTAAGCTACGATACTGCGGTCATAAAGATCACGGATCACCGAGAGATACAGAAATCCCTGATCAGTTTTTATGTAGGAAATGTCGGTCACCCACTTCTGATTTGGTCTGTCAGCATGAAAATCCCTGTTCAAAAGATTTTCGTACCTGTGCAAAGCCTGACTGTAATTGCAGTATCTTCTTCGTCTTACTACGGATAGAAGGCTGTACTTATTCATCACACGCAGAATGGTCTTGGGGTTGTGATGAATGCCTCTGCGTTCCAGCCATATCGCAACACGGCGATAACCGTATGTCTGCTTTGTTTCCTGCTGACATTCACCAATCAGTTCAGACAATTTCAGATCCTTTGCAGGCTTGTCCATGCGCTTTACAAAGCCATAATAGCCACTGCGTGATACTTCAAAGAATCTGCACATCTCGCTGATGCTGTATTTATCCTTGTGGCGATAGATCACCCGATATTTGACCTGCGGTCTCACTTCCTTTCTGTTTGCGAGAGAAAATCCCGCATAAGCTCATTTTCCATTTCAAGAGTCTTGATCTTTGCGTCCTTACGGGCAATGATATATTTCAGTTCACTGATTATGTCTGTTTCAGCAATTTTATCATCTTTGGGAGGACGTCCTATTTTCTTCAATGCTATTCCCGCAGCAATCTGGCGTTCTTTCTTGTGCTGTCGTTTCATAAATCCTTTTACTTGTTCTTTCGTAAACCCTAATTGCTCTGCTATTTTCCTCTGGGTTAATCCTTTCTCTTTCAGTTCAAGTATTTCTTGTTCATACTCTTGTATGTGTCTGTAACTTCTTGTCATGAAAACACCTCCTATGGTTTCTATTATACCATAGGAGGTCTTTTTTGTCACTGTTCGTTTTTACTGGTTCGGTTCAGGTAACCTGTGGGGGAGTTCTTTTTGTCAGGAGATGAAAAAGTATTAATGATAACAGTGGGAAGAATAAAACAATACT
>CAMOKN010000029.1 GCA_946617595.1 uncultured Clostridia bacterium | reverse complement strand
GCAGTAGACGGTCACGGCAGGAAGCCGTGGTATTGCCGCCAAAAGCGCGCAGGACGCGCGCATACAAAGCGGCATAAAGTGGATAGCTCTTTTTCTCTCAAATTGGGTTTTTAGAGGTTCCCTTATGTCAGTCATTCGGAGTCATATAGAATCTGCCTATGAGCCTGTCGGTGCGGACAATATTGATGAACGCGTTCGCATCTATCTTTTTGATTTCCTTGACAAGACGTTTCAGCTCGTCTGTTCCGACCACCGAATATATCATCTGTCTTTCGGAGTTGTTGTAAGTCCCGTGCGCCTCGATGCGGGTAGCTCCGTGGCGCGTGAGCTTGTTTATTGCGTCGGCGACTTCTTTCGGAAAATCAGTCACGATAAACATGGTATTACGCTTGTAACGCTTGTAGATAAGGTTGATGACCTGCGTTGAGGTGTACTGAAAAATAATGGAATACAGCGCTTTTTCCCAGCCGAAGATGAATCCGTCCGCAGTCAGCATAACAGCGTTGAATATCAGTATATAGTTGAATGCATCGACATGGTATTTTTCTGAAATGGCAATTGAAATAAAATCCGTTCCTCCGCTTGTTGCGCCCGCTATAAGACACAGCGAGATCGAGAAACCGTTAATTATTCCGCCGAACACACTTATCAGCAGCATATCCGATGTCACGGCATAATGCGGCAGAAAGTCGGTGAGCAGACCGGTAGCGATGATGGTGACAAATGAGAAAATGGTGAACCGCTTGCCTATCTTTCTGAATGTTATCGCAGCCGGTATAATGTTCATCAGAATGTATATCGGGCTGTAAGGAAGCTCAATGCCGAAAAATGATGAAAACAGGTTCTGTATCAGTATCGTCAGACCGGAAAATCCGCCCGGCAGAAGTTCTCCGGTATGAACAAATGTATTTATATTCAGCGACATTATCAGTCCGGCAACAGCGCACAATGAAATACGTCCGGCATCGCTCAGAAGTTTTTTTCCGATCTTTTTTCTGTCTGTCATAGTCCTACCTCTTTTCCGCTGATAATATCATATCACATACGAGAGGATTTGTAAAGGTTATACACACCGAAATGTGTGATGCTTTTAAAAAATATCAAAAAGCTTGTATTTCTGCCGGAATTATGCTATAATATATGGAATCATAAAGCCATAGATCCGCAAAGAAAGCGGAAACGTTGAGAGATCATATCAGGGCGGAGATGGTCATCAGGAGGTGACGGCATGGAAGAGCTTCTGGATCGTATCGGGATAATTTTTTTTGTCCAATTGATAATCATGACTTTTAATGTCATATTTATTCTGATAATGATAGTTTCGCTTCTTATTGACAGACGATCTGACAGAACTAAAAATAATATCAGGGTCCCGCTCACTGAGGAGATCATGGTCTTTTACTCAGCGACAATACTTTATAATCTGTTTGATTCCGGGACCATATTGTTAACCGGGATCACATCACCTGTCGGAAAGATCATGATACAGATCACTGTGTTCGGTTATTATGCTGTCGGCGCATTCCAGACCATATTTTTTCTTCAGGTGATCCAGAAACATATTGCCGAGAAAAACGGGCTGAAACTGCTGAAAAAAATTATCTTTGCATTTCAGCTTTTTCAGATACCGTGCATTGTACTTCTTGCCGCAACGCCTTTTACAGATGCCCTGTATTATTTTGATGAAGGAAATATATACACCAGAGGTGCATTTTACCCTGTATGGTACTACACTACAATTATTTCCTTCACATTCATAATAGTTGTGTTTATAATATTTTTCAAAAAGACAGAACGCTTTACAAGAGCAGTGATCACGATATGCGCAATTGTACCTATGATATCGTTCTTACTCAACTTTACCTATACGGGAATAAGTTTCAATAATATATCGGTATTTATTACTTCTCTGTTATTGTTTGTAATGTATGAACAGAGAAGA
This sequence comes from uncultured Clostridia bacterium, assembly GCA_946617595.1. Taxonomy (GTDB): domain Bacteria; phylum Bacillota; class Clostridia; order Oscillospirales; family Ruminococcaceae; genus Ruminiclostridium_E. The sequence continues at coordinate 770 of CAMOKN010000029.1, read as the reverse complement.
GCGAAAGAAACCGGAAAAAAAATAAATGAGACAGAACGTGTACTTGTGCAGCTTATGGAAAAAGAACTTGAACTCGAACAAAACAAGAATGCGCTTCTTATGGCTCAGATACAGCCTCATTTCATAAATAATTCGCTTATGGCAATAAGAGCTCGGTGCTCAGACTATCCGGAAATCTATGAAAGCATAACGAATTTTTCAATGTATCTGCGTTCAAACTTTGAGGCTCTCGGAACTGCAAAGCTCATTACTTTTGAGCAGGAAATGGATAATATAGAAGCCTATCTTGCGCTTGAACAGCAGAACTTCGGTGACAGGCTCAATGTTGAATACGATATCGGCTGCGATGATTTCATGATCCCTGCGCTTACAGTCCAGCCTCTTGTTGAGAATGCGGTGCGCCACGGAGTAGCAGCACATACAGGCGGCGGAACTGTCTGTATCCGGTCTTTTCGCAGCGGCGGAAAGATCATCATAGAAGTGACCGATGAAAGTTCAGGTGAAAGCAGCATTACTGAGCATCAGAGTAAGCGAAGAGGGATAGGTATAGAAAATGTCCGGGCAAGGCTGAGTTCAATGAGCTGCGGAGAACTTGAGATCATTCACGCTGAACGCGGAACGGTCGCCCGAATAACGATGATTAATGGGAACCTCTAAAAACCCATTTGAGAGAAAAATAGCTACTTGCACCGATAGCTGCGTCAAGTCTCCTCACCTTGCGCCAGCAAGCTTTCGGAGACTTTTCTTGCTCTCGGTGCAACTATCTCATT
>CAMOKN010000028.1 GCA_946617595.1 uncultured Clostridia bacterium | reverse complement strand
GGTCACGGCAGGAAGCCGTGGTATTGCCGCCAAAAGCGCGCAGGACGCGCGCATACAAAGCGGCATAAAGTGGATAGCTCTTTTTCTCTCAAATTGGGTTTTTAGAGGTTCCCATTATATATCCCGCAACATAAGCAGGACTACATCTTCACGGGAAACGGCTCATAAATGCGATACGGCACAAACAGAGCGCATCTGTCTGTGCCGTATTGCATTAATCTTTCTTTCTTTTGGGACTGATCCCTTTATGGACAACTTTAAGTATCAGTGAGATCACCCACGCAAGAATGAAGTAAATCACTGCCGTTGCGATAAGCGGGAAGAACGCTTCGTATGTACGGCTTCGGATAATGTCTCCCATTTTCGTAAGATCCTGTATCGCAATATATCCGACAATAGATGTTCCTTTCAGCAGCGATATGATCTCACCGGTGTAAACAGGCAGGAACCGGACAGCAGCCTGTGGGAATACAAAACGGAAAAATGCCTGATTCTCATTATATCCCAGAGCAAGCGCTGCCTCACGCTGTCCTGCGTCAACGCTTTCGATACCTGAACGCATGATCTCTGAAGCGTATGCGCCGAAGTTCAGCGAAAAGCCTACAATTGCCACCCAAGTGGCAGAAAGTTCTGATTTTCCGAGTATCACATAATACAGGATCATCAGCAGGACTACCATAGGAGTTCCCTGCAAAAGCTTCACATAGATGTTCGAGATCGAGTTTGCCAGAGAGCTTCCGGTACGTCGGAAAATACATATAAGAAACGCAAGCAGAGATCCTGCAATTGCTGACATGACCGTTATCAGGCAGGTGGTGGCGATACCTTCAAGGATCAGCTGCCAGCGGTTCTCACGGATAAAGTTCTTCTCGAAGCTGATAACTATGCTCTCAAAGAATCCTGTTCCGGTATCATTTGAATCCGCATCTCCCGTGACCGCGACCATTGCCGCGTCCTGTTCTAAATACAATGCGTCGGAAAAATCAATGACTTTCTCACGCTCAGGCGTTTTGTTGAGATTTGCGAATACACAGTCGATCTCGCCGGATTGTACTGCCATAACAATTCCGGTGTAATCGTAAATCTTTATTTCCAGATCGGCATTTATGCTTGCCGCAAAGCGTTTTGCCATTTCAATATCATATCCGGTTATAACGTTGTCTTTATAGAAGCTGTAAGGCTCTACAAGACCGGTCGTACCAATTTTTAAGGTAAACGACGGATCTTTCGCTTTTGGGATATCAGGCATTTCATATTTTCGTTCAAACACCCAGCGCCGGAAAGCTTCTTCGTTTATACCGTTACCGTTGATATCGGCGATAAACTTGTTGAGCTTATTTTTCAGGTCCGGAACAGAAGGATTTTTTGAAATACCGACTGCGACCTCCGTATCTTCGCCTACATTATCTTCAAGCAGAGCCACGCCTTTTACACCGTTGTCAATAGCAAGCTGCATCTGCCGGCGGTCAAACACGAACGCGTCATACATTCCCTGCCGCACCGCGTCAAACCCGGAAAACCTGTCGGTACACTGAATGATCTCCGCGTTCGGAAGATACTTCTCCGCCTTGAACACAGACGATGAGCCTGTCTCAACGCCTATTTTCCTGCCCTTGACATTCAGTTCTTCTATGGAAGTATATTTTGTTGTATATGACTTGCCGGAAGAAGCTGCACCTCCGGCGGAAATATCCGATGCCCTGACGGCAAGCACGATCCCTGAAGAGCAGAAAGCGCCGGAGTAGTCCGCAGCCTCCTCCCTTTCCGGAGTTTTGGAGAACGCACCCGCAAGGATATCGTATTTTTCGTGGTTCAGCCCTGACAACATTCCGGATATATCGGTATCTTCAATCATCAGATCATAGCCATAACGCTGTGCAAAGCGATAAGAAAGATCGACTGTCAGACCGGAGATCTCCCCATCCGCATACATACAGAACGGCGGAGCGCCTGAATAGATGCCGATATTTATTATGCCGTTCTCACCGGTCAGCCCTGATCTGTCGATCACCTGAACGCTTTTGTCATCTCCGAACCATATTTCCTTCATTCTGTCAAGAGTACCGTCCCGATCAAATTCATCAAGCATTTCATTGAACTGCATCAGCATCTTATGCGATCTTTCGTCTGTCTTGCTGAACAGAAAATGGTAGGTTGACTGGCCTATCGGTTCTGAAATGTACGAGATCATGTTGTTTTCTTCTTTAATTGTCATCAAAGTAGGTTCATCTGCCACATATCCGTCAATGCGTTCTTCAAGCAATGCAAGATTAAGGTCGGAATATGTATTGAAATACAGATATTCGCTGTCCGGAAATTTCTCCATCGTGATCGGTTCAAATGAAGAACCGGTGAGTATGCCTATTATTTTACCGTTGTAATCGGCAGCGCCGGCATTATGGGTAACAGCCGGACTTTTATCATTGCTTTTCTCGATCGGCATAAGAACTAACGCGATCAGTGCCGCAGCAACTATCAGCACTATTGCAATAATGATTATTATATCAACCTTTTTGTTGCTTTTTTTCATTTTGTCTTCCTTATCTTTCCGAACAGTTATCAAGCCAATATCATGCAGATATTGTGCCTGTACCGCGAAGAAATCAATTTTGATCCGGACTGAATATCCGGCATCATACCGCTCTTTGGCTGCATTTATGCAGGCAAGGCACGTGCAGCTGCGTCAGCCGTGCTTTGTACGGCATTGCCCTTATACTAATAATATCATTATCCGGGGTACTGTGTCAAGTATATTCTTCAATAAATTCAGGGAACCTCTAAAGCATTTTGAAGCGGATATGGTCCGGTCAGTAAAATTACAGTTGAAACTTGCTGTATATTATGGTATAATAACGGACAGGGTGATAATATGACAAGGATAATGATATGTGATGACGAACAGAAAATGCTTTCTGACATAGCCGTGCTCACATCAGATGTTATAAATAACTGCAATGTTTCATCGTTTCAGAACGGGCACGATCTTATTTCAGCTCTGAAAAAACAGGTCTGCGACATTCTCCTGCTCGACATAGATATGCCGGAACTGAACGGACTTGACATTGCGAGGGAGCTTTCGCACCTGACGGACAAGCCGCTTCTTATATTTGTAACGAGTCACGATGAACTTGTTTATGACAGTCTGCAATTTCACCCGTTCGGGTTTGTCCGTAAATCACATCTGGCGCAGGAACTCCCCCAAATGCTCAATGACGCTGAAAATGAAATAAGAGGCAAAGAAAAACACTTATGCTTTCATTCGACGGAGGGAGATGTAAAGCTGAAACTTGATGAGATAAAATATTTCGAGTCCGACGGAAATTACATAAAGCTGTTTGCATCAGAAGAATATCGTTTCAGAGACACATTATCCTCACTTGAAAATACGCTTGCCGGAAATGGGTTTATTCGCATACATAAAGGTTTTCTCGTTAATCAGACAGCGGTAAAGATCATAAATCCCGATGAATGTGTGCTGAATGATAACAGCCGGCTTCCGATAGGACGCAGCTATTCGGAGACAGCACGGAAACAACTGATGAGGTATATGCTGAAATGAATGTAAAGAAACTTCAGGCTGAATATGACGCGCTTCTCGAAAAGTACGACCGCGCGTTAAGCGGGAGAGCAGCAGCCGAATATGAGCTGTCCGAGCTGAAAGCTGCCGCGGACAGTATTTCCCGTCAGGACGAGGAAGTGCGCAGGCTGCACGAAAGTATCCGGAGTATAAAGCACGATATGCGAAATCACCTTATGGTGATCGCGTCATATCTGAACGGGAATGATACCGAGGCGGCAAAAGCATACACATCGGAGATACTCGACAAGCTGAACTCCGTACACAGCTATATCGAGACAGGAAATTCGCTGATGAACCACATTCTGAACGAAAAGCTCAATTTTGCACGCGGTAAGGGCATTTCTGTCAAGGCGGAGATAGAAAACCTGCCTTTTTCGCAAATGGAGAGCATAGATTTTTCAGCGCTGCTGTCAAATCTGCTCGATAACGCTATCGAAGCAAGCGAGAAAGAAACAGCTCCGGAGATCATAATACAAATAGCGCACAGACGCGGTTACGATACTATTCTTGTGAAAAATAAGATCGGACAGTCTGTTCTGACTGAGGACCCTGAACTAAAAAGTACGAAATCCGACAGTTCCGCACACGGTATGGGAGTACCGCAGATAAGGTCGATCTGCGGAAAGTACGGCGGTATGTGTGATTTTTATGAAGAGGACGGTTATTTCTGTGCATCGTCGTTTATCCCCGCCTGAATGTCGTTTGTCCCGATCCCTTGCAATTTGATATTGCAGGGGATATAATTAATGTGTCCTCAATAACTGCC